>NZ_PEIG01000020.1 GCF_002749975.1 Gloeocapsopsis sp. IPPAS B-1203
AATGGCTTTGATTACCAGTATATTGGCAAGAAAGTCGCACCCACGTTCAAAATCCCCAAAGGCGAACATTATGTTCGGATAGAAAGTGGCAAAGGTGAGTTAGGCATCTACATCATGGGTGATGATCGTGTCTTTCCTTGGCGGTGGAAGATTCGTCCAGCAGATTTCAATAACTTGCAGATTTTGCCGCACCTTTTGCGGGGTGTTAAGGTCGCTGATATTGTTGTTATTCTCGGCAGTGTAGATATTATTATGGGTTCGGTTGATCGGTAATACCGATTCTCTTAATTTCGGCAACAGATAAAACATCAACAATAGACTTCTGGCAATCATGGGCGGATGAAGACACCACCCCACAAACTTAAAAGTGTTATTTCATCAAGGTCATAAGCTTGATTCATTTACAATTTAGGCAATTAAAATCAAAGTAACAATGACCGATTTTAACAAGAACAATTTACCGCTGATCTTCCCCCATCCGCCGATTCTAACTAGCGATTGTGCTGACTGGAACAACATTCAGTTTACTCATTTCCGGCAACCACCCTGCGATGTTCCAGAACGCGTGTCGTCCCAGCATACCATTTGTATGAATGTTGGGAAGCCCGTGCAGTTGGAGCAAGCAGTTGGTGGGCAATATCAGCAGGTTTACTCAGGATTTGGAGATTTGAAAATTTACCCAGCCTACTGTAGCCAACAGTTTCACTGGGATAAAGAAGCTGAGTTTTTCAATTTGTTTTTAGCACCGTCATTTCTGGCTACTGTTAGTTATGACGTATTTGGGAGCGATCGCCTCGAACTCATTCCACATCTGGCTACACTATTCGATCCACTAGTTCAGCAGATTGGCTTTGCACTCAAAACATCCTTAGAGATCGACGGAAAAAACAGCCATCTTTATGCTGACTCGCTAGCCCATGCACTTGTCGTTCATCTTTTATCTAGATATTCAACCAACTCACGTCAAATCAAAACTATCACAGGTAGTTTTAATCAACAGCAATGGCAACAAATTGTTGATTTTATTGAGGCAAATTTAGAGAGAAACATCAGCTTAACTCAGTTAGCAGAAATTGTGCGGTTGAGTCCATATCATTTTGCTCATTTGTTTAAGAAATCGACTAATATTTCACCTCATCAATATTTAATTCGTTATCGGATTGAACGAGCCAAACAACTGATCGTTAGCGGTAATTTATCGCTGGCTGCGATCGCTCAGACTGTTGGGTTTGCCAGCCAAGGACATTTCACTTACCATTTCAAACGCCTTGTAGGAGTTACGCCCAAATTTTGGCAGCGATCGCAAGAACGTTGAAAATAACCGCAAGAACCTTGAAGAAAAGAATTTGAGAGTTATTGGATACTGAATGCGTAAGTTGATAACTTCTTACGAGAAAGGAGAATTTATGTCACGGGAGAATGTAGAGAATATTCGCTGTCTTTTTAAAGCTGTTGAAGAACGCGACATTGCTGGAGTTCTCGCCGCTTACGCTCCTGAGATTGTCATCCGCGATGCAGAGTCACTGCCCTATGGTGGCGTGTATCGCGGTCTTGAAGGTGCAAAACAACATATTGAAGGGGCTGCCCAAACTTGGAACAACCTTCAACCTTCAGCCGAGAGGAAAATGGAGGCAGTCTTTTTAGATGCAGAAGATTATATCATCGTCCTTTGGCGGTTGAAAGGGCTGGCGACGAGTAGCGGCAGAAAGCTCGATTTACCAGTAGTGAGCGTCTATAAGATGCGTGATGGCAAAATCGTCGAATCACAGATGTTCTACGCAGATACAGTTGCAATACGGCAATTTCTAGAGGAGTAGAGGAGAGGCGGGTGGTTGGTAGGCGGGTAGTAGGGTAAGAGGGAAAAATAGCAATTAGATCTCTCCTACACTCCTACACTCCTACTTTCTCAATAGCCAAAGCGCCACTACTCACTCCACATTGCAGTTAATTAACGGGAATTATTACTAGTTCTCAAGACGTAGAATATCGAATTTTAAGAGGTAAACGAGGGTACGTAAGAGTTTTGATGCGTTTTCTTCAGGAAATTGACTGAGAATTTGTGCTACTGACAGAGAACCGTGTTCGGCGATCGCTCTCACAATAGCATCAATAGTTGCAATAGGAATTCTTCTTTCCGCACCAAAGTTGGTTATCCATATTTGTTGGATGGCATTTAACTGTTGTGGTGTTGCCATTACACCGATTCCTAAAACTGAGTCGTGGTTTAGCGTTGCCGTTGGATAATGCCCAAAAACTCGCAACGGATCGTCACACAAAGGGTAAGGTGGTGTGTTTGGAGGAAGTGCAGACATCGCACTTTTAGTCCGAATTCCAGCAAGTTCCTGCCAGAGGTTTTCGTAAGCGGCGATCGCAACTTGCCAATCATACATTTTCCTGGCGCGTTCTCTGCCGTTGTTTCCTAGGCGTTGTCGTAGTTCGCTATCTGCTATGAGTTTTGTTAAAGCTGTTGCACACGCATCAATATCTACCGCAGCTGCCATAGACGTATGCGCAATATAGGCGCTGTAATTAAGGTTGTCGCTAAGATAATCGAAAGCTAAATCAATAGCTGTTGGTGGTGGTATCACTGTCGGGATTTTAAAACCATCGATCTCATCACGTACCGATTCTTGATAACCATCCCAATCAGAAACAACAACGGGTAAGCCTGCTGCCATTGCTTCAATTGGTGTCAGTCCAAAGGTTTCTTGAATGTTATCGACAAGCGAAACAAAAATATCTGCAACAAACCAAATACTAGAACGAACTTCGGGTTTGCGTCCATCAACAAAAATCGTATTTACCGAAGGACAAAAAACTTTAGCACTTTCTTTAAAAGCCACTTCTTCTTTTTGATCTTCAAACCAGCCTGCTTGAATCAAATGTACTCTTACATTACTTGCTTGTGCTGCTCTTTCTATGGCTAAATACATCGGTACGGGATGCGCTTTGGCATAAAAGCACAACCTACCAACGAACAAAATTACAATGTCATCCGGTGCAATACCGAGTTGTTGGCGAACACTGTGACGAATTTGCGTTTTATGACTGTGTAAAAATGCATTGCAGTCTACCCCCAAGGGAATCACTGGTAGCTGAACGTCAATGTTTGGTTTCCTACCAATGCGTTGTGCTAAATATTCAGCCCAGGTATCAAGCAGACGTTGAATTGCTATTTTAACTGCAATTGAGGTACATATCAGCGCGTCCCAAGGTTGAATGGGTGCAATCAGTAACTCTCCAATGCTTTGCATAACGCTAAGACTGGCAATTGTATGTGTTACCCCACAAATACTGTAAGCTTGTTGATCAGTAAAACGACGCTGCCAAGCTAATTGAGCGATCGTAGGGGCGGGATAATAAATTGCACCTGGTTGGGCTGGGCTATGAGGATTGCTAGTTGGTAGCCACTCGACTTGGCGCGGTTGTTTCATCCAAGGTTGAATGCGCTGGCAAAAATCAACAAACTCTGCACGGCTGGTTGCATAACAATACAAAGTGTCTGCACGACTAAACTCAATCCAACCTTTAAGAAAACCCTCACCCGCAGCTTGACGACCTAGAAGTCGGTTACTACTAGTATCATATCCATCTCGTTTGTAAAAAATTGCTGCATTGGAATTCATATGAGAGGCTGGTAACTGGTCATTAGTCATTAGTCATTGGTAGTCAATAGCGATCTTCTGTGAGATTTTGTTTGATTGCTAAATACTTACTGTTTTCTCATTACCCATTACCTATTACCCAATAAAAGATGTAACTTCTAATGATGTTTAACTACTTAGCTACGAATGAGTGTTTAAGTTACTTTGGTTGCAACCTTAGTTGTTAGTGTTTCTCGATGTAAAGTTGATTGCAGCACTTCTTTGAAAACTAGAGCAACGATTTTGGGATGAAATAAAGCATTTGGTGTTTTTAGCATATGCATGACTTGGAGAAACTGCGATCGCACACCCACATTTTTGGTAGATAGCAGCATTACCCAATCCATATACCAATGCATTAACTTCGTTTTTTGAGTCACTGGCTTACCTTCAGTACCGCGATAACGGTAATCTTCACTTGTTGCGAGTGTCCAAGGAACTGCGTTAACTTGAGCTAATTGAGATTGAAAACGTTTACTTAAGCCAAAAAGACCTTTTTTGAGACATTGATCTAGAGTTTCCGCAGCGATCGCCGCCGTTGTCATACCTTGTCCATATACGGGATTAAACGTACACGCCGCATCACCAGTGACGATGAAACCTTCTGGCATTTGGTGAAGTTTTTCGTAATGACGGCGGCGGTTTTCGGTAGCGCGATAGCTAACTATTGGGGAGAGAGGTTTAGCGTCTTTGATCGCGTCATAAAGAATAGAACTACGCAGCGTACGTACAAATTCAAGAAAACCCTTCTCGTCTGTGGGTGGATAGTCTTTATCACCTCCGCCTAGAGAAACAAGCCAACGATTGCCTTCAATGGGTAACATTAACCCCCCACGCGTCACGTTTGGTGGTGCGGCTTGCAAGTACAAAGCCTGCCAATCGCTTGAGAAGTTAGTAGGAGGTTGATAAATGCGACTTGCGTAGCCAACGTGAGAATTCACAACGGTTTCTTGCGGCGGTTCGTAACCGAGTGCTGTTAGCCACTGCGGAGTTTTGGACATTCGCCCACTTGCATCAACAACAAGATCGGCATAGACTTGTTGTTCACTCACCCTTCCAGGATGTGGTTGATTGTGTAAACGCACTTGAACACCAGTAATCGCACTTTTGTCAGAATTAGCAAGTAAACCTGTCACTTCAGATTTAGTAATGAAGCATACCTGGGGACATTGCATCAACCGTTGACGCACACCCCATTCCAATAAACTGCGGCTGCTAGCCAACAGCATCACTCCAGAAGTAAAGCGAATACCCCACCCCGCTGGATTTAGCCAAGCAACATCTTTTGCCATGTCAATCTGTGATGCGCCCGCAGCGTATAATTCTGTATGCAAGCCTGGAAAAAGTTCTTCTAAAATTATCGCTCCCCGCATTAATAACACGTGGACGTGATGCGATTGCGGAACGCCTTTACGCGGTACAGGGTTTTCAGGAAAGCAATCGCGTTCAATAATCGTGACTCGATCAAAGTACTTCGTCAAAACTCGACCAGCCACCAGCCCAGCGATACTACCACCGATTACCACTGCATGACTACCTTGATTTGACATTCTGGTATCTCCCGTAAAGATTGTGCTTCCAATAGCAAGCCGAGGAGAATTTATCTTCCTAGTAACACATCTTGCTTAGTTCAGATCTCTACAAACTCTTTACCACCAATTACAGATCCTCTAAGTCTATCTTTGCATTCTCTGCGTCTGAATTGATTCATGAAACTTATAAAAACACTACCCAGCAATACTTTTAATCATTTCAAGATGTTTCGGCAACAAATCTGCCAAAGCATAACGTTCTAACACCGTTTCTCTTGCTTTAGCACGAAGTTCTGCCATGCGTGTAGGATGATTTAACACTTCATCAACGCGATCTGCAATTTGCTGCGGTGCAAAGAAGTCAACAAGTAATCCATTCTCGCCATCTTGAATGACTTCCGCAACGGGTGCAGTGTTAGAACCTAATACTAAGCACCCTGTAGACATTGCCTCAATCATTGACCAAGATAAAACAAACGGTCGCGTTAAATAAACATGAACAGAGGAGGCTTGAATAACTTGCAGATATTGATTATAAGGTAATGAGCCAGTAAAATGCACCCGCGATAAATCTAGCGGGACTTTTTTGAGCATGAACTCTTTGTAAGATATACCGTCGGGTAAAGATTTACCATAGCAAACGCGCTCAGAACCTACAATAACAACATGACAATTGGGGCGGCGTTCTTGGATATAGGCGATCGCTTCCATAAACTGCGGGAAACCTCGATACGGTTCCATCCCCCGCGCCACATACGTTACAAGTTCGTCAACCCCCGATAAATCGAGATTTGGTAAAACTAGCTTTGCTCCTGGCTTCGGTTTAAAGTATTCTGTATCTACCCCGTCATGCAGTACAGAAATCTTACTGTGAAATTCTGCAGGAAACTGGGCACGTTGCCAAAATGTAGGTGATAAACCGCGATCGCAGCTATATAAATCAATCAAAATTGGTGCATTCTTAATCCGAATTCGCGCTATGTCATCAACATTTAAAGGATCGGTAGGATCAAAATCGGCATCTGAACCCCGCGCATGATAAAACCATTCAAAATAACAAATCAACGGTGTATTTGGAAATGCATCTTTAACAAATAATGTTGGACCCCAACCTGAATGTCCGCAAATAACATCAGGAATAAATTTTTGTGCTTTTAATTGTTCAGCTATTTTATATACGGCTTGTCCGTGCAATACTGCACTTTCTAAAGGTCTAACATAATGATGTGTTGATGGGTGAGGATTGCGACTTGGTTCAAAGATAGCTTTGTAAACACCTGGTAGCGAAACATCTTGATTTTTAGTACCAAAAACAACTTGGTTATTTGGAACGCTGGCAAGCGCTTGCGCAACATGACGATATTGTGCAGGAAAATTAGTGTGAAGAAATAATATGCGCATATAAATTAAGTGGGTAAAATAAACGTAACTTAAAGATTGGTAACTGGTAATTGGTCAATCACAAAAAATTTCAATTACCTATTACTTATTACCCATTACCCTATCGCACTGTTTCTAAACTCTTAATTTTCTTATCAAACATATTCATAAACATACTTAGAACTGTTCGCTTACGTACTTTTATACTGCTATTGACGCCCATACCAGATTGCAGTGGTACGTCTTTACCATTAACAGTTAAAGCTTGGCGTTCGAGTTGAATTTTTGCGGGAAAGGCGTAATATGGGCGTTCTTGCGTTGGCGGTAAAGCATCTGAACCAACCCAGACTAATTTGCCTTTAATACTACCGAATTCAGATTCAGGAAAAGATTCAATTTTGACATCTGTTTCCATTCCTGGATACACAAAACCAATATCTTTATTAGTTAGATATACCGAAGCTACTAAATTTTCATTTGGGACAATTTTCAGTATTGGTTCAGCAGAATTAGCGACAAATCCTTGCGATTTTGCTTGAAGATCAAAGACAATTCCATCAACAGGCGATCGCAATTCTTGATATTGTAAATTCAAGTTAGCTTTGCTTAATTCTCCGTCGATCTCGGCAATTCTTTTCTCGTTTTCTATTTTATTGCGCCCAAGTTGAGTATCAATTTCAGCAATTTTCTTCTGATTATCGGCAATTTTTGTTAAATTGTCTTTTGAACTGAGCGCAATTGTATTCTGTAATTGTTCTTTTGCTTGAGCAATTTGAATTGATAATCGTTGTTGTTCTGCATCCAAGCGATCTACTTCAGATTGGCGTGTTAAAACTTCTTGCTGTTGGCGTTGGTATTGTACTTGTGATAATCCACCTTCTTCGGCAACAGGTGTAATTTTATCGAGTATTCCTTGGTTGATTGCAGTGACTTTTCTAGCAGTTGCTAGCTGCGATCGCGTTTGACCAAGTTGTTTTTCTAGTTCTTGAATGCGGAGATTTGCATCTGCTATGCGTGAGCGATATTCTGCCCGTGCACTTGTTAGTAATTGTTGTTGATTTGCATCAAATTCGCCTTCAGTCCGCTTGTTAGGGTTAAGTCCATTAACTTGTGCTTTTAAAAAGTCATTTTCTGCGACTAAAGCTGCGCGTAACCGAGTTAATGCGGATAAATCTGATGAACTATCTAAACTGTTATTACCCGCTGTAGCTGTTGTGTAAAACTGATTTTCTCGTAATAAGGAGGCTTTTAATTGAATCAGCGATCGCACATCTGCTTGTGGGGCAGTAGGATCAAATGTAACTAACAATTCTCCTTTTTTAACTAATTGCCCATCATTGACATAAATTTCCCGAACAACACCACCAGTTGGTGCTTTAATTTCTTTTGTTGAGCCTTGCGGTTCAAGCTTTCCTGTTGCTGGTACGGCTTGTTCTATTTTGGCAAGTGATGCCCAAATAAATGCCGAGGTTGTCACCGAAACAAGTAACCACATGACAACTCTAGACCATATTGCGGGTTGCTCTAAAATAACGGGTTGTTCGATAGATTCTGATCTCATAGCTGCGACTCCTGTTGTTGATAAAGACAGTAGTACCGTCCTCTGATTGCCATCAATTCTTGATGGGTTCCTTGCTCAACAATCGAACCTTGATCCATCACGACGATTGTATCTGCGTTTCTCACCGTAGAAAGGCGATGTGTAATAAAGAAAACCGTTTTGCCTTGAAATGCTTCGTTTAAGTTGTTGCATACTTGACGCTCAGAATTGTAGTCTAAAGCGCTCGTTGCTTCGTCTAAGATCAGGAGTTTTGGGTTTTGCAGAACCGTACGGGCGATCGCAATTCTTTGTCGTTGTCCGCCAGATAAGGAAGAACCTCGCTCTCCCACTACTGTGTTATATCCTTGGGGCAAAGACATAATAAAATCATGAGCAACTGCAATTTTAGCAGCAGCGATAATTTCTTCGGAGCTTGCTTCAGGATTTGTTAAGGCAATGTTTTCCTGAACTGTGCCATTAAATAGCAAGGTATCTTGTAAAACTACCCCAATTTGCCGACGGAGCGAATAAAGTTCGACTTTACTAATGTCGTAGCGGTCAATCTGAATTCTACCGGAAGTTGGTTCATATAATCGCTGTAGTAACTTAGCTAGCGTACTTTTACCGGAACCACTTTGCCCGACAATTCCCACAAAAGATCCAGCAGGAATTTCTAAATTGACATTAATTAATTGCAGCGGACCATTGCTATTAAATCTGAAGGACAACTCATCGTAATGTACATCGCCTTTAATTTCAGGCATGGGAATATTATCACGATTGGTTTCATCAACTTCTTGCGGTGCATCTAAAACATCACTGAGTCGTTCGATAGATAATGCGGTTTCCTGGAAGTTTTGCCACAGTTGAATCAGTCTTAATAAAGGACTTGTAACGTAACCTGCAATAATCCGAAATGCGATTAGTTGTCCTAATGTCAGTTGGTTTGCAAGAACAAGGTGTGCTCCTACCCACAACAGAAGCAATCCTGTAAATTTATTTAAAAAGCCACTAATTGAACTTGCAGTACTGAATGTCAAAACATTCTGAAACCCAGCAGTGATATATTTTGCATAGCGTTCTTGCCACTGCCAACGCGATTTTAATTCAATATTTTGCGCTTTTACTGTTTGAATTCCTGACAATACTTCAACTAGATAAGACTGCGTATCAGCATATTTTTCAGCTTTTTTATGAAGTTGTCGCCGGACAATTGGCGAGACAAAAATTGTGAGTAAAGCAAATAATGGTATTGTGACTAACGTAACAAGAGTCAGCAGCCAGCTATAAAATAGCATTACGGCAACATAAATGACTGAAAATACCGCATCTAATACAACAGTTAATGCTGTTCCTGTTAAAAATTGCCGAATATTTTCAAGCTCATTAATTCGTCCTGCTAATTCTCCAATCCGGCGCCGATCAAAATACTTGAGGGGTAAGCGTAATAAGTGATCGATGACTTCGGAACCTAAACTGAGATCAATGCGGTTTGTTGTATCGACAAATAAATAAGTTCTAACGCTAGTTAATAACGCCTCAAATACCGCAACTCCGAGTAAGAATATTCCTAAAACATCTAAGGTATCAATGCTGCGTTGAACTAAGACTTTATCAATAATAACTTGAGTAATTAGTGGATTTGCCAAACCAAAAAGCTGGACAAAAAGTGAGGCGACTAAAACTTCAGTTAAAACTTTACGATAGCGATAAATTGATGGTAGAAACCAGCGGAGGCTAAATTTCTCTTTAACTTGATGGCTGGGAGGTTGAAGTAGCAGTACCTGTCCTTCTTTTCCCCAAATTTCTGCAAAACCTTGCGGACTTTTGCGTAAAAGTCCACTTTCGGGAATTGCTAGAATTAATTCTTTTTCGGTAATGCTGTAAATAACAGCAAAACTATCGGCGTAGCGAATTAGTGCAGGGGCTTTCAGGCGATTGATTGCTGTTGCAGAAACTTGCACTAGCTGGGCGCGTAAACTCATCATTTCAGCGATCGCCCCACACGCTTGCAGCGAAATATTTCCTGCGCTTTTAAATTGATTTTCTAAAACTTTGCGAATTAAATCTTTGCGAAATGTCAGTCCTAAGTGCTGACTCAACATCTGAAAGCACGCTAGTGGGGCTTCAATTGATCCTCGACCGCGTACTAAGGGATATTTAGGTTTGGCTGCGTAAGGGTCGGGTGGTGCTTCTGGTGGATGTTCTGGTGCGTAAGGAATTTCTAAAGCAGGGACACTAAAATCAGATTCGTGGGTAGCACTAGGCGGAATTGCATCAACTGAAATGTTGATTTGCTTGCGGATATTAAGTCCTAGTAAACGCGCTTTGTCAACACGAATAATTTGAGAGGAACCATTAGCAGGTAAACGACTGCCGACAGGAAAGTCTGAAATTGAACCACTACTGACTAGCCATAGGCGCTGCGAGTCGAGTTGTGCTAAATCGAGTTTTCCTCTGGGGATGTTGCGGACAACGGCGTCTTGCCACGCTGCAGTTGCTAACTCTTTTAATTTGGGAGTTTCGTTGGCACTGCGTTGAAGTTCGACACTGAGTAGTTCAAAAACTTCGCTGAGGCTGCTACTATGTAGAAAAGCTTGTTCTAGCGATGGTTCAGAATTGAGCAAGTCTGAGAAATCTTGAAATGCTATTGTAATGCAAATTACCTCGGTGGATGCGATCGCCGTTTCGCAGGGAATTCCGCGCACGAAGGAAG
Source organism: Gloeocapsopsis sp. IPPAS B-1203 (assembly GCF_002749975.1). NCBI lineage: Bacteria > Bacillati > Cyanobacteriota > Cyanophyceae > Chroococcidiopsidales > Chroococcidiopsidaceae > Gloeocapsopsis > Gloeocapsopsis sp. IPPAS B-1203. The sequence continues at coordinate 10,813 of NZ_PEIG01000020.1, forward strand.
TTGCTCCGAGAATGCTTCCTGAACCTAGCAATTCCAAACTGACAGGAGTCCGCGTCCGCTGGTCGTAACCTAATAACCTCGCCTGTCCTTGATAGAGTATCGCTATGTGTGCAGGCATTTTTTCTCTGACAAGAATTGATTGCCCGACGCGATAGCGCATCAGTTGGCATTTAGCCGCGATCGCTTCTATGACCTCTGTTGAGAGTTGGTCAAACGGGAAAGTTTGTGCCAAGAAAGCTTGAATGGGAGCCAGAGGTATGCTTTGAGTCATATACTACTTACTAAATGCATAAAGCTGCTTTAATTTAGTATCCACACTTGTTATCAATACAATTCCTAATTAAATAAAAATTTTGCAATTTTAAAATATTAGACTTTCTATCCGAATCGCATAGTGACTAAAGTCACGGCTAATTGCGGCAACTTATTGTTACGAAGTGTGTTTAGCATTATTCAGTCTATGGGATTGGGAGATTTAGATAAAAAGTCTATTGAATTGCGATTGTGTAGACTTGTTGCGATCAATTGCTTGATATCGACTTGCTGCATTTTTTGGGCTAGCCAATTTTCAAATAATTCATCTTGCAAGCGGCGGCGCATTGATTTATCAAGTTGTGCTGGAATTAATTTTTCGAGACGAATAATCACCACCCATTCAGCTAAAGGACGAGGTGCCCAAAGTTGCCCTGGCTGACTCACAGACAACAGTTTACTAATAGCAGGATGCGGCTGTGCCAGTGATACTGGTCCTAGCAACCCACTTGTTTTAGCTTCTGCACCTTGCGAGTATTCGCGGGCTAACTCGGCAAACGATTGTTCTCCTTCTAAAATCCGAAAGTAAAGTTCTTGGGCTAACCCCATATCTTTAGTTCGGATCAGAGAATATACTACCTGATCTAGATGTGCCTTGCGGGTTAAGAAATAATTATCTACCTTGGGTTCCCAAACAGTAGTTTTATGCTTTTCTAGTAAGACAGGACGCAAGGCAAGGTCATGCATTTGCGCTAAGGTCATGCCTTGTTGATTAAGCCAATCGTCTCTATTGGCAGGAATAATTTGCTGTTGTGCTTCAAATGCTTCAATCGCGGCTTGGCGTTCCTCATCAGTACAAGGTATGTCTGCGATCGCTTGATCGACGATCAGGTTTCGTACTAACTGCGGCATCATTTGATAACGGCTCAACAAAGCTAAAAGCGCATCGACTTGATCTTTACTACCAGTTTGCATAGTTTTTACTTACCAACTTGTCCTCAGTATTTGCCCAGCAGTTTGATGCATCTGCATTACATAACTAATAGTGTGAGGGCATAATAAATATGCCTTTATTACTACACTGCCTAGTTGCTACAAAACGAAAATATCAGCATTTTGCATGTCTAAACCTTTAGGCAGTAACGCAAACTGCACTTTCTGTGTTGCTCCTGTACCATCTTCATCAAAAGATAAAGCGCCTGTGTTGCGGTTATAAATAAATCGATGATCTGTCGTTGATGCCGTGCCACCAATAGTAAATTGTGCTGCGCTAATGTGCGTACCGCGATCCAACTGACAATTAACACCAAAACCGACGCCTGAATTAGGTGCGATCGCATAGACAAAAATGCGATCTTCCCCAGCAACAAAATCTGTTATCTTGTCTATACCTTGGAATGGCTCATAGAAGCCAAAACAGTCGCGTCCGGCACCACCTGTCAGAACATCATCACCAAAGCTGCCAAAGAGCGTGTCATGACCAGAACCACCAATTAAGGTATCATTGTCAGAACCGCCTCTGAGTTTATCGTCACCGTCACCACCGTCGAGCGTGCCACCACCTTCGAGGGTATCATTTCCAGCACCACCAAACAAAAAGTTAGCTTCGCCACCAAACTCCATGTCACGCAGTATGTCGTTGCCTGCGTCACCTCTTAGCGTATCGTTGCCAAATCCGCCTTGGAGTGTATCGTTACCTAGTCCGCCATCTAAACTATCGTCGCCGAAACTGCCATCTAATTTATCGTTGCCAGATTCACCAAATATCGTGTCATTGCCATCGCCTCCCTGTAGCGAATCATTGCCGTCGCCACCTGATAACAGATCGTCGCCCCCGCTGCCATTGAGCGTATCGTTACCACCACCACCGTAAAGGCGATCGTCACCAAAACTCGCGTCTATTTTATCGTTACCAAGTCCACCGGATAAGATATTATTGCCGCTGTTGCCGTAGATAATATTGTTGAGTGCATTGCCAGTGCCATTGATGTTGCGATCGCCGCCCAAGGACAAATTTTCAAGATGATTACCTAGGGTATAACTTACCGTTGATTCAACCCAATCAATTCCTTCATTGGCAAATTCGATAATTGTACTACTAATGCTATTAACAATGTAATAGTCGTTTCCAGTACCACCAACTAACGTATCATTGCCTACACTACCATCTAAAAAATCATTACCTGCACCACCATATAAGCTGTTATTAGCATCGTTACCAACAAGAATATTATCTAAAGTATTACCTATAGCAAAGCTAGGACTATTAATATTGCTTTGCACTGTATTTAGTGGATTACCAATACCAATTAAACCATCGTCTGTAAGAACTAAGTGCTCTATATGCTCGTCTAAAACGTAACTTATTGAGGAATAAACAGTGTCAGTACCTTGATTGGGTAACTCAACAATCTTGTCATTAAGAGTGTCTATATAGTAAACATCGTCGCCAAAACCACCGACTAACGTGTCGTTGCCAAAACCGCCATCGAGCGTGTCATTTCCACCTTTTCCATAAAGTTTATTATTAGCATCATTACCAGTAATAAAATTGTCTAACGAATTTCCTGTACCTTTAATAGGCTGATTACCAGTAAGAACTAAATTCTCTACATACTGCCCTAAAGTATAATTAACAGAGGCATATACCGTATCGATGTCTGCGTCAACAACTTCTATATTCCAGTTTTCATCATACATTTCTACTGGATTAATAGTTTCAATGACTACATCACCACTACTGTCAACTATGTAGACATCATCACCAATTCCACCGATGAGCGTGTCATTACCCAAACCACCATCTAAAATATCGTCCCCTGCGTGACCATAAAGCCGATCGTTGTCTCTACCACCATAAAGATAGTCATCACCAGCACCGCCATAGAGAGTGTCTGTACCGAAGCCACCGTAAAGAGTGTCATCTCCTGTACCACCTGCAAGGAGGTCATTACCTACTTCTCCATAGAGAATATCGTAACCATTATTCCCTTCGAGGGTGTCATTGCCAATACCACCATAAAGGACGTCTAGCCCTATACCACCTATTAAACTGTCATCGCCAGTACCGCCGTAAATTGTGTCGTTTCCAGCTAACCCTAACAAGGTATCATTTCCCGAAAGACTATGAGCGTTGTCGCCAACTGCCCAACCTAAGATTTTGTCTGCACCTGGAGTGCCTTTGATTAAATCTGGTTTTTTAGTGCCATGTATAGTTGACATTTTTTCTCCTGCTTTTCCTCAACCACATTCAAGGTGCAACTTTAACTAACGAATTGCCACATCAGTTTGAATACACGCTTTATGTTTTGATTTGATTTTTCTATAAAAGTTTCAGCGCTAAGACAGGTTTTTCTGCAAAAAGTGCTGATAAAAATGACCATAAAGAAGTTGAGTGAGCCAACTTTATATAATGAACAAAATGCTGAATTTAAAAAAAAACTTGCATCTATTTTTGGTTAGATTTTTAGGAAAATCAGTAGTTGACACACTGGTATCGAAAAAATATTTTGTACTGACTTTATCTAATCTTAAGTGCGTGGCTAATGAATGAGCTTGATGTATGATTTTATCTGCAAAAACTTTAAACTCAATTGAATGAATCCCAGAGATTACCTCAAATTTAAAATAAGAAAATACTCCTGATTTTCAATAACTAGTATTAAAGTATTACTTCTACGTATATAATTTTATAAATTTTCGATGAAGACTTGATGAAAAATTTATGAAATGCAACTCAATATTTTAGGATTGCTAGCGGCTCAAAGAAATTTCTGTACTAGCATATTTTAAGCAAAGTTTGATAAGTTCACAATTAAATTAGTGGAAAAAATGACATTTATCAAAAAGTAGATATAAGTATGTGTTATTATTTACATGAGTAGTATGTGAAATACTCAGAAACAAATAAGAAGTTAACGCTTCTGTATTGACAACGAAGATGAGGCGATCGCCTGAATTCAATATTTTTACAAAAAATCCTCACCTTTGAACAGTGAGGAATTTTAGTGAAGAATGAGTTGCTTACAAGTAGTTACTCTACCAAATCATTAATTGTGTATTAACATCAAAGCTTGTGCCTGGTTGTAATTGAGCGACTTGACTTTCAACAGAGTTACCATTGATGTACTCAGTATATAACAGAGCACCAGTACTGTTGTTATATGAAAAGGAACCTTGATAGAAGCCTGTAAAGCTGGCAACAATCATGTCTCCTTGCTTGGCGTTGAAGTCTGTAATTGTTGCATGAGCAGATGGGTTATTTAGGATAAAGAGATCTGCACCTGCGCCACCAGTCAGTGTATCACTACCAATTCCACTTTCAAGCGTATCATCACCTTTTCCGCCCTTGAGATGATTATTACCTGCAAAGCCTATGAGATAGTCATTACCTGCACCACCAAGTAGAGTATCATTACCTGCACCACCAATAAGAGTGTCATGACCTACGCCACCATCTAAATAGTCGTTACCAGCACCACCCTCAAGATAGTCACGACCACCTCCACCAAAGAGACTGTCATTTCCAGCTTCACCAACTAGGGTGTCATTGCCTTGATAGCCATAAATTATATCTCCAGAATTTGAGCCTAATATGTAGTCAGCTTCACTAGTGCCAAAGTAATTTGCCATATTAATTTCTCCTATATTTCCTAATTCTTGATACGAGATAAAAACTTTAGATTTTGTTAATGTTTTGCGTATTTTCTCGGAAGAATCCTGATAAATACACTTATGTAGTTTGTTGCTGTTTTGCTTTAATTTGAAGCTAGATCAAATTTAAGTGTATCCACCGATTTTTGTCTGTCACTTAAGGTCATTTAAAGTCACACTTCATGAAAAAAATTGAGAACTTTACTGAAATTCGGTGAACTCACTGATTTGACGTCTGTAAATCTGCGGGTAAGCTAGGAAGCAAAACAAAGTACTATAAATATCGCTGTATAGTTGAATAATGGATATTGAAGAAGCATTACTTGTTATAGATATAGCTTTAGAGAACATTTTTTTAAGTAATATACAAGAGCTAGTTTTGCGGCAATCTTGGGAAGGCAAAACATATCCAGAAATTGCAGAAAGCCATGGATATGAGGCTAATTACATCAAAAATGTTGGTTATAAATTGTGGAGTTTACTTTCACAAGCTTTTGCAGAAGAAGTCACAAAAAGTAATTTTCGCTCAGTTATTAGAAGACAAGCTACTCAGGCGCTAATCAAGCCACGCACTCAATATGAAACAAATAACGATAGTAAAAATATGCAAAATACCATAGATGCATTGAAAGAGATAAAATCCCTCGCTCCTCAAGTATCGCAGTACAATAGCGATGATAATTCAATTTCAAATCAGCATTTAGTAGCAATAAATATTGTCAAGCAGTGTATGGGATGTCCGCTGATGGCACTATTGAAGCCAAGTAAAAATTGCCAAGAATTTAGTACGGAATTTCGCTTAGTCCGCCTAGCTATTGAAACCGACAATATAACGAGCAATCAAGTCCAGGCTAATAAAATTATATGCGCAATCAGCTAATGACTTGGTATTCAACGTTAATCTTCAGCTTGACTAATACGACGTAAATTAATGACATCGCTCATTTTTTTGATTTGTACAAAAACACGATCAAGTTGTTCGCGATCGCGGATATCAATTCCTAAATCAATTAAAGCAGGTTGCCCGTTGGATGTTTTGACTTGAGCGTTGCGCACATTAATTCCTTGATCGCTGAGGCGTGACAGAATATCTTTGAGAATTCCTACGCGATCAATTGCTTCAATTTGAATATTGACAGTGTAAGTTTGCGGGCGATTTCTTTCTGAGTTATTGTGATTCCAACTAACCGGAATTAAGCGATCGCCTTCTATAGTTTCAACATTCTGACATCCTTGACGGTGGATTGAAATGCCACGACTGTTGCGCGTAACGACCCCAATAATAGATTCGCCTGGAATTGGAGTACAGCATTTAGCCAAGTGATACAACAAACCTTCTACTCCAGCAATAGGAGAATCACTTGCCCGCGAACTCGGTAATGGTGCTTCTTTTTGTGTTTTGGTAGAAGACGGTAAAACTGTGACATCTTCTGTTTGCGCGATGGGTTGTTGGGCTTTGATGATTTCTCGCCAACGATTGAGAACAAGATTTAAAGTAATTTCACCGTAACCCAACGCCGCTAGGAGTTCTTCTACACCGTGATAGTTACATTTTTCGGCTACTGCTTGCATAGGTTCTGATTTAAGCAGCGCTTCAAATCCTGTTTTACCGAGTTCTTTTTCTAACAACTCGCGTCCCCGTGCGACATTTTCTTCACGGTGCGATCGCTTGTACCATTGACGAATTCGGTTTTTTGCCCCAGTTGTCACGACAAAGTTGAGCCAATCTAAACTTGGATGGCTATTCTTTTGAGTCAGAATGTCTACAATATCGCCGTTCTTCAACCGCGTATCCAACGTTACCATTCGCTCGTTAACACGCGCACCACAACAATGATTGCCGACTTCTGTATGAATCCGATAGGCAAAATCAACTGGTGTTGCACCCGCTGTGAGCGAAACAACATCACCTTTGGGGGTAAAAACGTAAACGTCGTCTTCAAACAAGTTATCTTTAACGCTATCAAGATACTCTTGAGCATCATTGACATCTTTGAGGTCATTTTGCCATTCCAGGATTTGCCGCAACCAGGTAAATCGTTCTTCACTAGTCTTTAACTGACTGTGGCTAGAACTTCCTGTTTCCTTATACTTCCAATGCGCAGCAATTCCATATTCAGCAATGTGGTGCATTTCAATCGTCCTAATTTGCACCTCTAAAGGACGCCCAGTAAAACCGACAACTGCCGTATGCAAAGATTGGTAGCGGTTAGGCTTGGGTAAACCAATATAGTCCTTGAATCTACCAGGGATTGGTTTAAATGCGTCGTGAACCTCGGCTAAAGCTCTATAACATTCTTCTTTTGAATTGACAATGATCCGAATTGCAGCAATATCATAAATTTCATGAAATTCTTTTTGTTGCCGCTGCATTTTCTGATAAATTCCATAAAGGTGCTTTGGACGACCGCTGATATCGATACAATTAATTTCGGCTTGCTCCATCCGCGCCTTTAGTACATCGACGACTCGTGTTAATCGAGCTTCTCGGTTTACTCGTTTTTCGGCAACTAAGTCTTGAATTTGACGATATGCTTCGGGTTCTAGATACTTAAACGCCAAGTCTTCTAATTCCCACTTAAACCGCCCGATACCCAATCGATTAGCCAATGGGGCAAAAATTTCGCGCGTTTCTAATGCAATTCGTCGCTGTTTTTCTGGTGCTAAATGTTCCAATGTGCGCATGTTGTGCAGGCGATCGGCAAGTTTGACTACAATCACGCGGATATCTTTTGCCATTGCCAAGAACATCCGGCGAAAATTCTCAGCTTGACGCTCAGTTTTGCTGGAAAATTTTTGTGAAAACTCGGAAAGCTTCGTTACTCCTTCGACTAATTGACGGACTTCATTACCAAACCGCTGTTCAATTTCTTCAATCGAGATATCCGTATCTTCCACTACATCATGGAGAAATCCTGCGGCGATCATGGCACTACTACCACCGAGATCCCGTAATAATCCGGCAACAGCAATTGGGTGACAGATATATGGTTCGCCAGATTTGCGGTATTGCCCTTGATGCAAATCATACGCAAAGCTAAAAGCCAAGCAAATCAAGCTATTGTCAGCTTGTTCTGAATGCTGATGACTATCCTGCGGTGCAACTAAACAGTTTTGCAACCATTGGGGAAGGTCAACATCAAAGGCGAGTGAGGTAGCATGAGTAACGGTGGAAACAGCGGCGTTCATAGGATCGAGCGGCAAAGATGGATGGTGGATATTGGGTAAGATATGTGTGGAATGCTCCACTGTTATTCAAAGTTGCGATCGTGCATTAATCAAAAAATTTATAAGGTAAAATTATCATCGCTTAGACTAGATTAAGTAGTATCTGCGAAAAATACTAAATCCGAAAATTGCGCTATCAACTCAAACTTATAAATAAGCATGAGTTATCGTTAGCTCTGAAACAGAGTTTATGCTACGGGGCAAAATTCTTTACATTAATAATATCGTAAGAAGCTACTGAATGTTGTCTAATTTTCATTATCAGAGCTATCAAGAATTTGCTGCAGTTCTAGAGCAGTTACAAGCAAATGCCAATCGGACACAGCCAGATGTTGCCAAACTGCACGAGGTTTTTCAGCAAGCACAACGGCTGTTTGGGCAGCAAATTATCACGCTAGACTCTAGCGATTTAGAGCCGAGTGTCGCATCCCGGGTACGTTCCTACCACACTGAAATTGATAAACAGCTGAAGTTATTAAGGATGGATATGACCTTTTTACAAGCAGCACGGCAACCTGAGACAATTATTGCCAGAAAAGAGCAAATTTGTCTCCGAATTCAAACTTTAATCAACTATTGCAATGTTTTATTAGAGGCGAGTGCATAGTTGATTGCGGTGGTTACTTGCTCACTTGCTCATTATGAATTTACTACTTGCCCATCAAATGACACCTACAGATTTGCTATTCGGGCATGTGCAGTTCCAGTCTATAATTTTTTCTTTGTCAGAAGTAGCAGATGAAGTGCAAAAATAATTTACTTGGTAGCAAATTCTTGCAGCGATCGCATTTTATGTTATCACTCTGTTGTCATCTGGTAAAAAGGCAACAGTTATGACGTTGACACATCACTAATATCACAGCAACAATTTATTGCAGAATACCAATATGAGCGAAGCCTTATTTCGTATTGAAAATCTCAAAGTTGCCTATCCTCAATCCGAAACGCAGCAACTACAATGGGCTGTTGATGATGTGTCTTTTACGCTAAATTGCGGTGAACGGCTAGGTTTGGTGGGAGAATCAGGCTGTGGAAAATCGACGTTGGGACGCGCAGCCATGCGGTTGCTACCAACATCCACTCAAATTGAGGGTAAAGTCACATTTGAGGGGAAATCAGTTTTTGATTTTACTCCGGCACAGTTAAGGCACTTTCGCGGTGAAGCTGTCGCTTTAATTTTTCAAGATCCCATGACACGCCTCGATCCTTTAATGACAATTGGGGATCATTGTACCGAGACACTCAAAGCCCATCAACCGCACTTATCACAACGCCAAGCAAAAGAAATTGCGATCGCAACTTTAGAAGCTGTGAAAATACCTGCGAGTCGCTGGAGTCAGTATCCGCATGAATTTAGTGGGGGAATGCGTCAAAGAGTTGCCATTGCACTCGCCTTGTTACTCAATCCCAAATTGATTGTTGCCGATGAACCAACGACAAGTTTAGATGTTACAGTGGCAGCGCAGATACTACAAGAATTAACTCGTTTGTGCCGCGATCGCGATATGGCACTGTTATTGATTTCGCACGATTTAGCATTAGTTGGGGAGTACTGCGATCGCATCGGCGTGATGTATCACGGGAAGCTAGTTGAAATTGGTGCTTCGCAGTCGGTTTTTCGCGATCCCCAGCACGAATATACGCGTTCTCTTCTCAAAGCCGCATTACACCTGCAAGCTGGAGATAGCAAGGTACATCATGACCAATTACCAATGACCAATTACCAATCACCCATTCTCCGCATCACGAATTTAAAACAACACTATTCTTTAGAAAGTAACTTTATCGAACGACTGTTTCAAGGCAAAAATCAAACAATCAAAGCTGTTGATGGAGTCAGTTTAGAACTTTATCAAGGGGAAATTTTAGGATTAGTTGGCGAGTCGGGATGCGGTAAAAGTACGCTATCGCGGACAATATTGCAGCTAATTCGTCCGACAGCAGGGAAAGTAGAGTTGCAAGGAACTGATATCACCGCATTACCAAAAGCAGGCTTGCGTTCTTATCGACGACAAATGCAAATGATCTTTCAAGATCCTCATGCTTGTCTTAATCCTGCCATGACAGTGGGACAAAGTATTGCCGATCCTTTGTTGATTCATCATTTAGCTGATGTTACTTCAGCAAAAAAACAAGTGTTGCAAATGCTCGAACGCGTTGGTTTAACACCGGCTACAGAGTATTATGAACGATACCCAAGTCATCTTTCTGGCGGACAACAACAAAGAGTTGCGATCGCCCGTGCATTGATTACGCATCCCAAACTAGTCATTTGCGATGAACCTGTCAGTATGTTAGATGCTAGCGTACAAGCGCAAGTATTAGACTTGATGCTGGAATTGAAGCGCGAGTTTGATTTAACATATCTCTTTATTACGCATGACCTTTGGGTAGCAAGATTTTTATGCGATCGCATTGCGGTGATGAATGCAGGGCAAATTGTTGAAATTGGTCCTACACAGGAAATTTTTCATCATCCAAAACACGCTTACACGCAAACTTTACTACAAGCTGCCCCTTTACTTGCAAAAACGTAACCAGTTGCTAGTTGTTAGTGGCTAGTTGCTAGTTGCTAATTGTATTAGCCCACAACATTAGCCGCAGATATCTTCCAACCTAAAAGCGTTATAAACCAACAACGTGGGCTAACCTCCTGAGTCAATACAACTAATCACTAGCCACTAGTCACTAACTCCTAATCCATAACAATAGTAAATTGTCAAGCGAATTTTTCTCAACGAATCTGCGATAAATTCTTTCCAAATGAGTAGAACTACAGTGTTCTAGCGATCGCCTGACATTGTTATAATTTCAAAGCGCTTCTATTACAAAACTTAACAGCAAGTTATTTGCTAAGGAGTTTGGCAGCGATGTGGCACACTTTGTTTAGGTATTCATGACTATATTAACGACACCGCGTTCGATTCCAACCAATGAAGAGACAATTCGCCTCAAAGATATTCTCAAAACTTTACCCAAAGAATGTTTTCAGCAAGATCAACGCAAAGCTTGGTTAGGGCTGTTAACAAATGTATTGTTGGTTGGTTTAGGTTACGCAGGTATAGCGATCGCTCCTTGGTTTGTACTACCTCTATTTTGGATTTTTACCGGTACAGCATTAACCGGTTTTTTTGTGATTGCGCATGACTGTGGACATCGATCGTTTGCGAAACGCCGCTGGGTAAACGATTTAGTCGGGCATATATTTATGTTGCCGTTGATTTACCCTTTTCATAGTTGGCGGCTATTGCACAATCATCATCATCTACATACAAATAAACTCGACATAGACAACGCTTGGCAACCTTTTCGCCCCGAAGTTTATGCGAGTTCAGATAACTTTACACAATGGGGTTATCGCTTAGTACGCGGTCGCTTTTGGTGGGTAGGATCAATTGCACATTGGGCACTTTTGCACTTTGACTGGTCAAAATTTTCAGGGAAGAACCGCGCCCAAGTCAAGCTGTCAGTGTTGGTTGTTGCAATATTTGCGGCGATCGCTTTTCCAGTTTTAGTTGCAACAACTGGAATTTGGGGTTTTGTGAAATTTTGGTTGATGCCGTGGCTAGTCTACCATTTCTGGATGAGTACATTTACACTGGTTCATCATACAGTGTCTGATGTTCCTTTCAGTACAGCAAGTGATTGGAATGCTGCTACAGCACAATTATCGGGTACAGTTCACTGCAATTATCCGCGTTGGATTGAGTTTCTTTGCCACGATATTAATGTTCACGTTCCGCATCATATTTCTACTGCTATTCCTTCCTATAATTTGCGTTTAGCATACAGCAGCTTGCAGGAAAATTGGGCAGAGTATCTTCACGACGAATTGCAGTTTTCCTGGTCTTTAATGCAGCAAATTACTGATGAATGTTATCTCTATGAGCAGAAGAATTGCTATCAATCTTTTCAAGATTATCATGGCATCAGTCGGTAATTTAACTTAACTAAATTTTGGGATAGCCATCTGGGCTATCCTTTCCTTCACTCGCAGCTTTGCACCATGATAAAATTAAATAGAGGGCAAGCTCACAATATAATCTTGCAATGAAACAGAAAGAAGTCTTATTAATTTTGGCAGCACACCAGGAAAAGCTAGAGAAACTAGGAGTCAAATCTTTAGAATTATTTGGTTCTGTGGCTCGAAATGAAGCAACATCTGAGAGTGATGTTGATTTTTTGGTTGAATTTTCGATTGATGCAGGATTTATTTGAGCTATTTAGAGTTCAGCACTATCTGGAAGATATTTTAGGATGTGCAGTGGATTTAGGCACTAAAGATGCTTTACGAGAACATTTGCGAGAACCTGTGTTGAAGGATGTAATTCGTGCTTTCTAGAAACTGGCAACTCCGTAGTCAAGACATTATTGGTTTTAAACCTTCACTCTTTCACAGCAACAATCCGTATACGGCGATAATCAGCAAACCAAGCGTTATTTTGATACAACACTGGATGTAATTGATTTTCCATATCAGAAATAATACTTACTTGTTGCTCAGGAGAAAACGTATTTAAAAAACTATTAGCAAACATTTTCAACCAGTTTTGTAGCCCTTTTTCGCCATCTTCTAAACGGGTGGGGCGATCGAAGAGAGTAGCAAATACGAGTTGTAAGCCATGTTTTTCTAATAAACTTCCATACTCGGCAATACTTGGAAAATACCAAGGATTTAGTTTTTTATCTATAGGATAACCAGCATTTTTTAAAGCTTGATATAATGCCGTAGTAATTGCTTTTACATTACCCTTACCACCGAACTCCGCCACAAAACGTCCACCTGGTTTTAAAGCTTGCTGAATTCCCAATATGACTTTTTCTGGTTCTGTGATCCAATGGAGTGCAGCGTTAGAAAACACAGCATCAAATTCTTCTTGATATTGTAAGTTCCTTGCATCTAATACTTCAAAATGCAAATGTGGGTATTTGCTACGCGCTTGTTCAATCATTGTTGTAGCAAAATCTATACCGACAACTTCGACACCTTGAATTGCAATTTTGTTTGTTAAATCGCCCGTACCGCAACCTAAATCAAGAATGCGATAGTCCTTTTGAGGTGCGAGTAATTCTGTTAAATCTGTTGCTAATTCTGAAACAAAAGAGTGGTTGCGATCGTAGAGTTTAGCATCCCATTGATTAGTCATTTTGTCAGCAATTGAAGAGTAAATAACATTTTTATTTTTTATGTTAGGTAATACATAACTTTTATTACAATTATATACTTTATGCAATCATTTACCCATTGTAACCCCAGCCATTTGCATTTTCAATAAGAGCAAATAGGTTTCTTTTTAAGATTATATTGTTATAATAGGGCACTACACGGTATAGTAGAGTAAATGATAGAAAGCTTCGCGTGTAAGGATACGAAAGATGTATTCAATGGTATTAAGACAAAAAGAACAAGAAAGCTAATTCCTGATTATCTATTAGAAGATGCTCAAGATATGCTTGATATTTTAAATGCTGTAGAAACATTAGATTCTTTGAGAATACCAACAAGTAATCGTTTAGAAAAACTACAAGGAGATAGAAAAGGACAATACAGCATCCGAATCAATAATCAGTATCGAGTTTGTTTTGCATGGAAAGACGGGAATGCTCACGATGTCGAAATAGTAGACTATCACTAAAAATTTTATTTCAAGCAGGAAGAAAAAAACACATGAGAGTACCAACAAATAGAAGACCACCACATCCAGGAAGAATTTTGCGCAAATACTTCTTAGATAATTTAGGTATAGATCAGCAACAGTTAGCTAATGGAATAGGTGTGGAGTACAAAAGAATTAATTCAATAGTTAATGAACGCAGAGATATTAGTGAAGATACAGCTTTAAGACTTGCAAAGTACTTTGGAAATACTCCAGGTTTTTGGTTAAATCTGCAAAGTGTTTATAACTTATACAAAGCTGAACAAAAAGTAAGAGAAGAGTTAGACAAAATAAGGACATTCACAGTGTCATCTTGTACCTCTGAGCAGATTGAGAGCGATCGCATAACAAATATTGACAAAGGAGATTCATCAATACTTGCTAATAGCCCAAGAGATGACTAGATTGTTTTTTAAAAGGCGATCAACTTTATTATTTATTTGATAGAGACAGTTTTCTATCGCACTTAGTCTTCCCACAACAGCTAAAAACCTAATATTTCTCTACGTAAAAGATTGAGTATCAGGGATGTCATTGATGCTTTATCCCAAAAAGAAAATAGTAGGATAGGCAATGCCCACCCTACTAATTAGTTTATCTTTATTAAGAACTACTCAATTCCCTCGATGCGGTCTTCGACTTCTTGATACAACTCGCGGAGTAGTTCGAGATTACTTTCGCTGGTTTCCCAATAACCGCGTCCGTTGACTTCTAGTAAAGTTGCGACAACTTTACGGAATGAATGCGGGTTCAGATTCATTAACCGCTGACGCATGGCTTCATCTTGGATAAATGTGGCGTTAGTATCCTCATAAATCCAGTTATCGACAGCGCCTGCTGTTGCACTCCAACCCATTGTATTGACAAGGCGTTTCGAGAGTTCGCGGACACCTTCATAACCGTGGTTCAACATTCCCTCGTACCACTTGGGATTGAGTAGTTTGGTGCGGGCGTCGAGACGTACAGTTTCAGATAAACTACGGACTTGGGCGTTTGCTGTTGTAGTATCTGCAATATAAGCTGCTGGAGTTTTGCCATCACCGCGTAAACTTGCGACAACCTTTGTAGGATCGGAGTCAAAGTAGTGCGATACGTCGGTAAGGCTAATCTCGGAAGAATCAAGGTTTTGAAAGGTAACTTCAGCAGTTTTTAAAGAACTTTCAAAGATTTTCCGCGATTCTTCCATTGTGCCAGGGTTATCGGATGTGAAGGCAAATGATTTGCGCTTGAGGTACATTTCTTGTAACTCAGCTTCACTATCCCAAGTACTGTTTTCTACTGCTAAGTTGATGTTAGAAGAGTAAGAACCAGAAGCATTGGAGAAGACACGAGTCGCCGCTTGACGTAGGTTAATCCCCATTTCCTCAGCTTGTTGCATCGCATGTTTGCGGATAAAGTTCATCGATGATGGTTCATCAACTTCCGCTGCCATTTTGACAGCTTGATCCAGCAAGTTCATTTGGTTAATGAACAAGTCACGGAAAACACCGGAACAGTTGACAACAACATCAATGCGCGGACGTCCTAATTCTTCTAAGGGAATTAGTTCGAGTTTGTTGACTCTTCCCAACGCATCAGGAACAGGACGCACACCCACCATCCACATGATCTGTGCGAGAGATTCACCATAAGTTTTGATGTTGTCAGTCCCCCAGAGAACGCAGGCGATCGTTTCGGGATATTGACCGCCATTATCTGCTTTTTGGCGTGCAATGAGGCGATCGACAACAATTTTGGCAGATTGTACTGCCGCTGTCGTCGGGATCGATTGGGGATCGAGGGCGTGGATATTTTTGCCAGTGGGGAGAACATCAGGGTTACGAATCGGATCGCCGCCAGGTCCAGGAAGGACGTATTCGCCTTCTAGGGCTTTAAGTAATGCACCAAGTTCGTTATCGGCGACAACTTGCTGTAAGCAAAATTCGAGATACTCAAACAGCGGTTTTAATGCTTGGGGATCAACTTTGGGATAGCCTGATTGATGCAATGCTTCTAACCAAGGTTCTTTTTTCCCCATGTTGAAGAAATTGAGTTTAGAAACCTTGGAAACTCGTCCATCTGCATCGGTTTGGGCTTTTACTAAAGCTTGAATTGCATCGCGTGTCGCGAGGGTGATCTCTTGCAACAATTGCACATCTTCGAGCATACCGCGATCGCTATTGCGATAAATTTCATCAATATCGCGATTGATGCTATTGGCAATAATTCGAGGAAGGCTCAGAATTTCTTCTTCTGGGCGATCGAGTGCTGCAATATTAACTAAAGTGGCGATCGCTTCTTCTGCTGTTGGTGGCTTACCAATTACGTGTAAACCACATGGTAAAAGTCGCGACTCGATTTCCATCAACTTACGATACACCGAACCAACAATGCGATCGCGTTCCTCTGCCGACATATCTTTCGCATCAACTTCGGGTAAAGCAATATCTTTATCCAAATTGACAATGCGGCACTTGTCCATAATCGTATTCACGATCGGAATCCCGCGTCCGCTGTCTTTAAGAGTTTGGTACGAAGCAATCAGTTCACTTAGTTCTTTTAACCCTTTGTATAACCCAGCATTTTCAGCAGGTGGAGTTAAGTAAGAGATCGTTTCCGCGTAGCTGCGGCGTTTAGCGATCGTGGCTTCGCTAGGGTTATTTGCCGCGTAGTAGTACACGTTAGGAATCGTACCGATCAAATTATCTGGATAACACTCGCCAGACATACCAATCTGCTTACCTGGCATAAATTCTAAAGAGCCATGTGTCCCAAAGTGCAACACTGCGTCAGCTTGCCAAATTCGCTCTAAATACGTGTAGTAAGCAGCAAAACCATGATGCGGACTTGCAGAACGCGAGAACAACAACCGCATCGGATCGCCTTCATAACCAAACGTTGGTTGTACGCCGATAAACACATTGCCAAAGTGTTTGCCGTAAATGAGTAAATCTTGCCCGTCACTATTGAGATGTCCTGGCGGTGGTCCCCAGTTTTCCTCTAATCTTTCTGAATAAGGTGTTAGTTCCTCATATTGGGGAACCGACATCCGATAAGCAATATTTAATTCAGGGCTGCTGTACTGTGCTTGGGCATCGTGAATGACTTCTTGCATCAGTTTTTCGGCAGAGTCTGGCAAGTTTTGCACATCGTAGCCATTGCGCTGTAAGGAGTGCATGACCTCGTAAATCGAGCCAAACACATCGAGATAAGCCGCTGTTCCCACGTTACCTTTATCCGGTGGAAAGCTAAAGACAGTAATTGCCACGCGCTTTTGTAGTTTTGGCTTGCGGCGCAAATTTGCCCATTTTAAAGCCCGTTGTGCCACAGCTTCAATCCGGTCTTGGAGTGCGATCGCTTTTCCGGTTGTCCCGTCTCTTCCTGATAAAATAATCGGTTCAATCGCGCCATCAAGTTCGGGGATCGCAATTTGCAAAGCAACTTGAATCGGATGCAATCCCAAATCGCTATCTTGCCACTCTTCGGTAGTTTGAAACACTAATGGCAATGCCACCATATAAGGGCGATTCAAACGTTTGAGTGATTCGATTGCTTTCGGATGATCTTGTCTTGCAGGACCTCCAACTAAGGCAAAACCTGTCAGCGATACTACAGTATCAACTAATGCAACTCCTTCCCCTCGCCCCTGATCGTAAAAATAAGCATCAACAGGCTTAGAAAAGTCCAAACCGCCGGCAAATACAGAAATCACCCGTGCGCCCATTGCTTCGATTTCTTGCACCATTGCGACATAATGCGCATCATCACCTGTAACAAGGTGCGTGCGTTGCAACACTAAACCAACGCAAGGAGCTAAAGGATCTTTGAGATCGGCAGGAATATCTTTGCGGCTGTTGTACCAGTTGAGGTATTCTTTGACATCCTCAAACATCTGTGGTGCTAGCGGGTGCCAGATTCCCATGTCAGGATAAGTCACAGGATCTTGGAATTTCACCTTTTGCTGTAATGATGGTACGTATTTATCTGCCAGCATCAGCAAGAAGTTTTCCAAGTTTTCGGCAGAACCACCCAGCCAGTACTGAAAGCTCAACATAAAGTTACGCGCGTCTTGTGCTTTGTCCATGGGTAGGTATTTCAGCACTTTAGGTAGCGTTTGCAACAGCTTGAGCATTCCATCTTGAAACGACGAGCCAGATTTTTCTTTACGCTTACGCATAAATTGCGCGATCGCACTTTTGGATTGCCCCAACTGTGCCATCGAGAAACTGCCCATTTTGTTAAGGCGCATTACTTGTGGCATTGAAGGGAAAACAACCGCTGCATCCAAGCGATCGCGATGTGGCTCGACTGCTGCAACAACTTTGTCTGCTAAGTCTTCGATAAAAATTAATGAAGCGATAAATATATTTGCCTCGGCAACTTCACGTTTGAAGTCCTCATAGTTTTCTGCGTCTCGGAGTTCTTCAACTAAGTAACCGCTAATTTCAATTGCCACAGAAGAGTTATTTGCATTAATCTTGCGTACGGCTTGCGACAATGCACTTTGGTACTGTGACTCAAGCACGACATAGACCACCTTAATTAAAGAGCGCCCCTGGAGACTTTCAGGAGCAATGTGACGAATGGTGGACTTGACGTGTGTAAACATTCAGGTAAGGCTCCTCAATGAAAATACGTGTTCTCTATCTTGAACTGCGCAAGATCGTGGACAATTTGCCTTCAGACCTTGTGCTTTTTTTTCGGCTATAAAGTGTTTTTTACCAGAAAATGCTTACCAGTCGGGAGTTTTACCACTCATCTGACACAATTTGATAAAAAAGTTGCAATAATTCTTCTTATTTGTTGACAACCAATAAAGTAATTGCTTGCGTCCTAATTAACAAAAATTATCAAAGCTATAAGTATATGACTACAAATAAACCTAATGCCAAGGCTGGTAACTGGTAACTGGTCATTGATCATTGGTAGTTGAAAAGCTTACCCATTACCCATTACCCATTACCCATTACCCATTACCCATTACCCATTCCCTATTACCCTATGCCAGAAATTGATATTTTAATTCTCTCGAATGGTCCAGGAGAAATCACAACCTGGGTGCGTCCTGTTGTAAAAGCATTACGTCAACAATTAGGAGACAATCGCACTCAAATCCGTATATCCGTAATCTTGTCGCCGTGTCCAAATGCCAGTGGGAAAGAAGCTGCGATCGCCCAAAGTTATCCAGAAGTCGATCGCGTACAAGCCGCACAACATTTTTGGCAGTTTCTATTAACAGGTAAAACTGCTGATAATTGGGATTGGCGCAAGCACGGTGTTGTCATTTTTTTAGGAGGGGATCAGTTTTTTCCGGTTGTGATTGGTAAACGTCTCGGCTACCGCACCGTAATTTATGCTGAATGGGATGCACGGTGGTATCGCTGGATTGATCGCTTTGGTGTGATGAAGTCTGAACTGATTTCCCGCATTCCTACGCAATATGCCTATAAGTTTACAGTTGTTGGTGATTTAATGGCAGAAGCGAGTCTAGGGGCGAGGAGTGAGGGGCGAGGAGTGAGGGAATATAAAGAATTGATTGGGTTGTTACCAGGATCAAAATCTGCCAAATTGACTCAAGGTGTGCCTCTAGCGTTAGCGATCGCCCAGCACATTCACAATCAAAAACCTGAGACAGAGTTTGTCATTCCTGTAGCTCCTACTTTGGATTTAGAAACTTTAGCTCGTTTTGCTGATCCACAATTTAATTCGATGATCGAACATTTAGGGGGTGTTACGGCTGAACTTGTGACGACCGAAGAACGTCCCTTTTTACAAACAAATACAGGATTACGTGTGGAGTTAGAAACGCGATCTCCTGCTTATGACTTACTCACACAGTGCAGTTTGTGCTTAACAACTGTCGGCGCTAACACTGCAGAATTAGGCGCTTTAGCAGTACCAATGATTGTCTTACTTCCCACGCATCAACTCGATGCAATGCGATCGTGGGATGGAATTCCTGGAATTTTGGCAAATTTACCCGTCGTTGGCTCTAGTATGGCAAAAGCAATCAATTGGCTAGTATTAAGACGCCTAGGCTTACTCGCATGGCCTAATATTTGGGCAAAATCTGAAGTTGTTCCCGAACTTGTCGGAAATTTGCAACCACACGCCGTTGCAGAACTTGCTTTAGATTACTTGAACCATCCTGACAAACTCGCAGCCATGCGCGAACAACTCCGCAATATTCGCGGAGAATCTGGTGCAGCCCAAAAACTAGCAACTCTAGTAACTGAACAGTTGAATTTCTAGCTAAATCAAACAAGATATCCAGTTTCACTAATCACTAGCCACTAGCAACTACTCTCCTCTCGAAGATTCCCCATCGCGACGCCCCAACTCATATACTCCACAGCCCATACACGCTAAAATTCCCATGCTGATCGCCCAGCTTTTGCCCAAACTAATTTCCACACCATAGTTGCACAAGCTACCAACAATTAAAAACGGCACAATACTAAAAAGAGAGGCGTAGAAAGCGTTTTGCGATTCTCTAGCCACGCGGGTTTTTTCAAATTCTTCGCTACTGTAGAGCGATCGCTCAGCAAAGTTAAACCAGCGATTGAGTTGATTGATTACCCAATCACTCACAGGTGAAAATCCTAGATACAAAGCCAAAGACCACAAACTCGCTCCTGCTATCGTCGTAGCATTCAAATCGAATTTAAACGGAAAAATATCACTCAGCATGGTTCAAATTGTGAAGAGTCACAAAAAGGTCAGTATTTTAACTACATTAAACCTCAGATGCAGGCTAGGTATCTTACCTGCCCCTAAAATAACTAAGCAGGCTATTTCTTTGTACTGAGTTGATAAGCTTGACATAAAAAACTCAGAGCTTTCACACGGTTGATACTTGTGGCATCAGCAATCTGCAACCTTGTTATGTAAAAAACAACACTCAGTTTAATATTAGTCACAATTTTGTTGTTTAAAATACATACTTTTTCTGAAATTTAAGCTTACTTATTCTGTAGTTAAAACTTATTTCTTTTTTGCCGAATTGAAGTAGGATAAACTCTCAAAGCAAATAAAAAGAAGTCATATAATTCATAAAAAATGATTGACATTTTATTGAAATAAACTAAAATTCAAAGGCATCGTTCAATACTGAATTCATTTGTTTCGGTAGAAACCTGTTTGCTAGCAAAAGCAAAATGAATCGCGAAAACTATTCTTCAAATACTCTAAATTTCATAGAACTGAACTTGCCTATTTGCCAAGCCTTTCTCAGAGCGTCATCCTTCAGATTCAAATCTAAATCGAATTAGTTTACTCGCAAACTTCTTTCACAATTAATACATTTAGCTAGTCGGCAATAAATAATGAAAAATCAAGGTTTCGTTTTGTGGCTAACTGGATTAAGTGGTTCTGGTAAAACCACACTTGCTAAAGGCATAGAACATGAACTCAAAGAGCGCGGCTGTACAGTTGAGTTGTTTGATGGTGATGTTATCAGAACTAACCTTTCTAAAGGTTTAGGTTTTAGTAGAGAAGACCGAGATACTAATATCCGACGAGTCGGTTTTGTTGCCAATCTCCTGAGTCGCAATGGTACGATCGTCATAGCGGCTATAGTGAGTCCCTATCGTGCAACTAGAGACGAATTGCGTCGTACAAGCAATTTTGTTGAAGTGTATGTCAATGCCCCATTAGAAGTGTGTGAAGCACGGGATGTTAAAGGATTGTATGCAATGGCAAGAGCAGGAGAAATTATAGCCTTTACAGGAATTGACGATCCTTACGAAGAACCTTTAAATCCAGATATTGTTTGCTATACCGCAGAAGAAACAGTAGAAGAAAGTGTTGCCAAAGTGATATCGCAACTAGAGCACCGAGAATATATAGGAGAAAAACCTCAACTCGAATATGTCATTTGATTTGTCAGCACGGAAATCTAAAGCTTAAAAACGAAGGGTAGAGCATTGCTTTACCCTTTCTGTCTTTATGTAAGAAATGCAAAATAATATCAAATTTCTATAACTTGAGCCTTTCTGGATGACACCAAGCTAAATTTAAGCTTAAATGTAACACTTCTATAATAGTAAGTAGGGTAAAATTCGGCGTGGTTGTTGGATGAAAACCAATAAAATTAAGACGATGAATCAACTCAATATTGTATTTTGCGCTATTGTCAACGCACTACAAGAAAAAAGGTTGATGTTTTGAGTTCAAGACAAGCATCATAAAAAGTGCGCCTTAAGTAAGGTAGTTAACCCAAAGTCAGATTTCACAATTGAAATCCCTTTCTAATATAGGAATTGAGAGCGATTGTGCAAAGCGCAACGCTGTTATGCGATCGCATAACATGACCGTAGCTAGATCGCTTATTAGTAACACGCGTTTATACTAGGCGCAAACTTGGCGATCGCAAATATGACTAGCGATCCACAAACCTAGGGAGAAGAAACATGGCTGAAGCGCAACAACCACTAGACTATGAGTACGCCCTGGATCGCGATTGTACAACTTTGTCACGGCACGTATTGCAGCAATTACAAAGCTTCTCGCCAGATGCCCAAGACCTCAGCGCTTTAATGAATCGGATCGCTTTAGCTGGTAAGCTAATCGCGCGGCGTCTTAGTCGTGCGGGCTTAATGGAAGGTGTTTTGGGCTTCACTGGAGACGTCAATGTTCAAGGTGAATCCGTTAAAAAGATGGACGTCTATGCTAACGACGTTTTTATCTCGGTATTTAAGCAAAGTGGTCTTGTTTGTCGCTTAGCTTCCGAGGAAATGGAAAAACCTTATTACATTCCAGAAAATTGCCCGATTGGTCGTTACACGCTGCTTTATGACCCAATTGACGGCTCCTCAAATACGGATATTAATTTAAGCCTAGGCTCCATTTTCGCAATTAGACAGCAAGAAGGAGACGACAGCGATAACTCAGCAAGCGACTTATTACAAAGTGGTCACAAACAAATCGCTGCTGGATATATTCTGTATGGTCCTAGCACAATGTTAGTGTACTCAATTGGTACAGGAGTTCACTCGTTTTCACTTGATCCCAGTTTAGGAGAATTCATCTTAACAGAAGAAAATATTAAGATGCCTCAGCAAGGAGCTGTTTACAGCGTTAATGAAGGCAACTTTTGGCAATGGGAAGAATCGATTCGAGAATACATTCGCTACGTGCATCGTACTGAAGGTTACACAGCACGCTACAGTGGAGCAATGGTCAGTGATATTCACCGCGTTTTGATACAAGGTGGTGTATTTCTCTACCCAGGAACCACGAAAAAACCAGAAGGTAAAATTCGCTTACTGTACGAGTCTGCACCTTTAGCTTTTCTCATCGAACAAGCAGGTGGGAGAGCAAGTACGGGAACCCAGGAAATTTTAGATGTAGTACCCGAACAACTTCATCAACGCACACCTTTGATCATTGGAAGTAAGGAAAACGTTGCATTGGTAGAGTCATTCATTCAGCAACAAGCTAAAGAACAAAACGAAAAAACAATCATGGCTCGTTCTCGCGTACCACAATAGAGGTGAGGGGCGAGGAAGAAGAAATTCTAATTTGAAGTTAAAAATAAGGAGAGAGTAGCAATGACAGACCAAGCAACAAAACCAGCTAATCATTTAATTGAAATCAAAGAATACGGTCAAAGTATCTGGATGGACAACTTGACTCGTGACATGATTCAATCGGGCGAACTCAAACAGCTGATTGAAAACGGTGGAATTTGCGGAATTACCTCTAACCCAGCGATTTTTGAAAAAGCAATTAAGGGTAATGCAATTTACGATGCAGATATTGAAGCAGGCATCAAAGCTGAGTTACCAACATATCAAATTTATGAGTCATTAATCTTTGATGATATCCGTCATGCTTGTGATATCTTGCGCCCTGTGTACGAAGCATCTAATGGTCTAGATGGCTATGTCAGCATCGAAGTACCACCAACGATCGCTGACGACACGGAAGCGACAATCAAAGAAGCTAAGCGCTACTACCAGGAAATTGGTCGGGAAAATGTGATGATCAAGATTCCTGGAACAAAAGCCGGTTTACCAGCAGTTGAGCAAGTCATCGCTGCAGGAATCAATGTTAATGTCACGCTACTATTTTCAGTAGAAAGTTATGTCGAAACAGCTTGGGCATATATTCGTGGTTTAGAAAAGCGCGTATCTGAAGGTAAAGATATTAGTAATATTGCATCAGTAGCTAGCTTCTTCCTCAGCCGCATTGATAGCAATATCGATCAGCGCATTGACGATAAACTTGCACAAGGTATTGACGATATCAGTCACCAAGCAAAACTCGAAGCAGTCAAAGGTAAAGTGGCGATCGCCAACGCTAAAATTGCTTATCAGAAATACAAAGAGATTTTTAGTAGCGATCGCTGGCAAGCACTTGCAGAAAAAGGCGGTAAAATTCAACGTCTATTGTGGGCAAGTACTAGTACCAAAGACCCCAAATACAGCGATGTCATGTACGTCGATGAGTTGATTGGTCCTGATACCGTTAACACTTTACCACCTAATACGATTGAAGCTTGTGCCGACCACTGCAATGTTGACAATCGCATCGAAACTGACCTTGAAGAAGCTTACAAACTGATTGAAAGCCTCAAAAATCCAGAAATTAACATCGACATTAATGAGGTAATGGACGAACTACTCATCGAAGGAATCGACAAGTTCGTTAAACCTTTTGAATCGTTGATGCAATCTTTGGAAGAGAAAGTCAAACATTTATCCCCTGTTTAAGCAGTTAGCTGTGAGCAATTAGTGATTGGTGGGCAATGTAAACTGCTAGTTGCTAATTGCTAACTTGTTAAATTAATTCACAAATTCAAAAACACTATGGTCACGCTGCTAGAAAACCCTCTGCGCGTAGGGCTGCAACAAGAAAAAATGCCAGAACCTCAAATTCTGGTAATTTTTGGAGCATCAGGGGATCTTACCCAGCGCAAGTTGGTTCCAGCACTTTACAAACTCCGACGCGAACGACGCATTCCCCCCGAAACAACAATTGTCGGTGTTGCCCGTCGAGATTGGAGTCACGAATATTTCCGCGAACACATGCGCGAAGGCATCGAGCAATTCTCTGATGGTCTTGGTCGCGAAGAACTTTGGCAAGAATTTTCTCAAGGATTATTCTACTGCTCAGGTGATATCGATAAACCAGAAAGCTATCAAAAGCTCAAAGAGTTATTAAGCGAACTCGATGGTAAGCGCGGTACGCAAGGCAATCGTGTTTTTTATCTTTCAGTTGCACCAAAATTCTTCCCTGAAGCAATTCAGCAACTTGGTGATGCAGGAATGCTCAGCGATCCCGTAAAACATCGTTTGGTGATTGAGAAGCCCTTTGGTCGCGATTTAGCTTCGGCGCGATCGCTTAACAAAATAGTTCAAAAAGTCTGTCGTGAAGAACAAGTATACCGTATTGATCACTACTTGGGTAAAGAAACGGTACAAAACTTGTTGGTATTTCGCTTTGCCAATGCCATTTTTGAGCCGCTGTGGAATCGCCAGTTTGTCGATCACGTCCAAATTACGGTAGCTGAAACTGTAGGCGTTGAAGATCGTGCCGGCTACTACGAAACGGCTGGAGCATTGCGCGATATGTTGCAAAATCATTTGATGCAACTATTTTGCTTCACGGCGATGGAACCACCAAATTCGCTCGATGCAGAAAGTTTTCGGACTGAGAAAGTCAAAGTTCTCCAAGCTACACGCTTAGCTGATCTTCAAAATCTAGAACTGTGCGCCGTACGCGGGCAGTATAGTGCTGGCTGGATGAAAGGAAAAAAAGTTCCAGGATACCGCGAGGAACCAGGCATTGATCCTAACTCAACCACAAATACTTATGTGGCAATGAAGTTCATGATTGATAACTGGCGCTGGAATGGCGTACCCTTTTATCTACGTACTGGAAAGCGCTTGCCTAAGAAAGTGTCAGAAATTTCAATTCACTTTCGCGAAGTCCCAAATCTGATCTTTCAATCCGCTTCGCAACAGATGAACACAAACATTCTGGCGATGCGAATTCAGCCCAATGAAGGTATTTCACTGCGCTTTGAAGTGAAAATGCCAGGACCAGATTTACGGACTCGTTCGGTCGATATGGACTTTAGCTACGGTTCAACTTTTGGCTTTGCTGCTTCTGATGCTTACGATCGCCTCCTCTTAGACTGCATGATGGGCGACCAAACTTTGTTTACACGCGCCGATGAAGTAGAAGTAGCTTGGCAAGTCGTAACTCCAGCCCTGGCTGCATGGGACGCACCATCTGATCCGACGAGTATTCCTTTGTATGAAGCGGGTACTTGGGAACCTGCTGAAGCTGAAGCCTTGATTAACCGCGATGGACGTCACTGGCGCAGACTCTAGCAGTGGTGTTTTAGTAGGATTGTCTTCATCAATTTAAAAGGAAGTAAGCGAGTGGCTAGTGGTTAGTGGCTAGTATCAAGAGTGCTTAACAACTAGTAACTAGCAACTAGTAACTAGCCACTAGTTCTTCCTCTGACCTCTGACCTCTGCTATACAATCCTAGTATACAAAAACTCAAAAAGAACTGAACTACCCTAAAGCTAATGGCTGATAGCTAATCACAGTAAAACTTCAAAACAAACTATGGCAATTCAATCTCCTCCACTTTTTTCACTTCAGGAGCCAAAGGACGTTTCTCTCGGTGAAATAGAGGCAGAACTAAATAAAATTTGGCAAAGTTATGGTACTGCTGGAAATGGCGAAGGAAGTCCAGCGGCAACTCGTGCAGCGACATTTAGTTTAATTGTTTACGAACCCGAAGAAACGCAACTCCTGCTCGCAAATTTAAATATCTATCGCGGTCCAATTGATGGCATTCCAGGTCCACAAACCGAAGCCGCACTCCGTGACTTTCAGAAAAAATATGACTTGCCCATAAGTGGGACTGCAACCACCGAAACTCGTGAGAAGCTGCGCGAAGCTGTTGCCCAGCAACATGGATCGAGCAATGGAGATGGTGATGCTCCTTACTCCTGGGATAGCAGTAGAAATCCAAAAATTGCCGATGCGATCGCTCTACGCAATCCGTGTCGGATTATTACACTTTGCCCCGTTGTTGGTGACGATGACGGCGTAACGGCGCAAGTCTCAGCATATTGCCCCATTCAAAAACAATCTTCAACAACATTGATTTGTTGTGAATACATCACATTTACAGGTACTACAGCGGGATTAGAGCGGGTAGCAGGTATGATTGCAGCCCTCCTCATCGGTGACTTGCCCAAGTTTCTGTGGTGGAAGACGACACCAGATCATCACAATCCGCTGTTCAAGCGACTCGCATCCGTGTGTAATTCGGTCATTATTGACTCTAGTGGATTTAATGCCCCTGAATTCGGTCTTTTACGGGTACAAGAACTGATTGAGGCTGGGTTCCCCATTGCCGATCTCAACTGGCGACGCTTATCGGCTTGGCAAGAATTAACTGCTGAAGCTTTTGATCCACCTCAGCGGCGTGCGGCGTTAAGTGAAGTAGACCGCGTCACAATTGATTATGAAAAAGGCAACCCCACACAAGCACTCATGTTTTTAGGCTGGTTGGCAAGTCGTCTACATTGGCATCCTTGCGAATTTGAACAGGAAGCAGGAGACTACGAAATTAAGCGAATTCGCTTTACTGCTGAAGATCAACGTCAAGTTGAAGCTGAGTTAGCCGCAATTCCCACGGCTGATAGCGGTGAGATTCCTGGAGATTTAATTGCACTACGCTTGAACTCCACAAACACTAAAGCTGATTGCTGTACTGTTGTTTGTTCAGAAACTGGCGGATGTATGCGTATGGAAGTTGGCGGTGGTGCTCAAGCTTGTCGTTTTCAACAGGTATCTTCACTTGCTGACCAAAAAGCTGAAATTCTACTCAGTCAGCAATTGCAACGGATAGGGCATGAGGCACTTTATGAAGAAAGCCTTGCTGTGACAGCGCAAATTCTGCAACTCACATCGCAAGACTAATGATTCAGTGCTTGTAGGGTGGGCAATAGCTCACCCTTAATTATTGAAATAGAAATAGCCACAAAGGCAGGACTAACAGCAGCAAAACGGTAGACACAACAATACAACTAGCGACTAACTCCCGTTCTAAATTGTATTCCTCCGCAAAAATGAGTCCAGCAAACGCCGAAGGCATTCCAGACATCAGTACCATTGCCAAACGGCGATCGCCTGATAGTCCTAAAAATAATGTCGTCAAAATACCAACTAACCCAGGGATAACAACGACTTTTAACACTGCAGGAATCACCGCAAGTTTTAAACTCTTCCACCCACGTAGTTGAGCAAGTCGCATTCCCGTTAATAGAAACGCACAAGGAATCACAATTCCAATCGAGGCTTGTAGTCCTGATTCTACTACAGAAGGCAGTTCGACATCGCGTGTCAGGTAGCCTAATAAGAAAGTCCACAGAGTTGGCACTGTTAAAACATCTCGTAACTGTACCCACCAATGATTCTGATGAGTTTCATGGGCAAAGTAACTCGCAATAAAAACACCGAAGCCATAAGTTCCAATTAAATTGTGCGTCAGGCTGTAGAAGACAATCCAATTTAAGTAACTGTGGTCAATAAATGCTGGCGCGATCGCCAGTCCCACAAACCCTGTATTACCTAATACTGCAGCTAAAATGAAACTTCCTTGCATCGCTGGTGAATTTAAAGCTGTGGCGATCGCAAGAAAAGAAAGTCTTTTTAATATTTGTAAACATAGCACTGCAACACCCAACCCCAAAAGCAATGCAGCAAAAGTAATTATTGGAGGAAGCCCTACAGATTGCGAAAAATCTGTCTGCCGCGCCAGTGCCAAAATTTCTATTGGTATGCCTACCCAATAAAGGCTGCGTCCTAATAAGCGTGGTAGCGTGTGGGGCAGAAAGCGAAAGCATAACAATCCTAAACTTGTCCACAAAATGAGTGGTAAGTAGGCATCAAATAAGGTTTCTGTCATTATTGAGGAGCGAGGAGCGTTAGCGTTAGCGTTAGCGAAGCGAGGCGAAGCCCAGCGAGGCGAAGTCCGGAGCTAGGGGCTAGGGAAAGATGAAAACAGACGTTATACATGAGTTCCCACTTACAATCATGATTGTAAAAGCTAATGGCTCATCGCTCATCGCTAAAAGCTAATTTAAAACCTGCATTTGCCGAATTTGCCATGCACCATTTCTGCGCACTAAATCATATCTAACACGGAGGTTTTGATCGGCGTAGGAAGCACGTTGGTTTAGCTGACCATTTTCGTATACTTGAGCAATTTCACTAACTATTGCTTGTACTACTGCTATGTCTGAATTCTTCGGATTGACTTGAACTGAGTCTATTTTTACACTATGTTGGAATTGCCGATAGCGGTTACTCGCTCTGTCGTTCCTGACACGCTGTTGCCATTGAGCTAACGTCGGATCAACTAAAATATTTTGTAAGCTTTCTATCGCATAATTAGGGCTAAACGCTGACGATTTTGCCGATAACCAACTTTGCACAACTTGCTCAGCTGTTGCAGTATCAAGAGGTTCCACAACAGGAGAAAATTGAGAACCAGGAGTAGGAATTGCGATCAGTGGTCGATTTAACTCTACTGACAACTGTTCTCCTGGTAACAGAGGTGGCGCTGGATACAAAGTTCGACGTAGCCAGTTAAAGGCTTGACCGAGTAGAGCAAACAAAAATACGCTTGCTAAAAGACCCGCAAGGGCTACTAATGCCAGTGCTGTTTTTCTTTTTGTAGAAAGTTTTCTTCTGCGTCTTTTTCTTGGAGAAATGCGTACGCGTTCTAGCGCTGAAGTTGTTTGCTTGGAATTTTCACCTACATAGGCAGCACGTTCTGTCGTCGGGACAAGCGCACCGTTGTTAGTTGGAGGCTTGATCGCTGATGTCGTTACTCCAGTAACATCCCCTGCAACATCAGTAGTATGCTGCTTGCGAGTAGGTTGCACTCGTTGCTGAGATGTATGATTAACTCTTGCTGACGTTGCAGTCATAGCCGGAGCTTTTTGCTGGTTTGCTACAATCTGATTTGGCAGTGCTTCCAAGTAAGCCTGAACGTGTTCGTCAGCAAAGTATTCTTTTAAAGAAGCTTGCTGATTTTTTAAATCGCGAAACTGGGGAAATACTTCAGTTTGCAGCCAGCGTTCTGCATAAAGACACAATCCAGGTAAAAGATCCGGAGAACCTTGAGAATGTTCGCGAATAAACTCTAAAGGTTCGTATTCTTGTGAAAGTTCTAAGGCTTGATTTGCTTCTACTGTTTGACCTAAAAGAAGTGTAGATATTGCCTGCTCTAAATAAACATCTTGAGGTTTGACTTGCGCTAAATGTTGTAATAACTGCTTAGCTTGAGAAATAAGAACAGGCATTCTTTGAGTAAAGCCGCGTGCGATTAAGGCATACACTGCTAAATAGTTAGCAACAGCCGATGGGCGTTTGCTTTCTGCTTCAAATAAACTTTGCTGTTCGGATACTGTGAGGTAACTGCGTATCTGCTGAATAAAACGGAGAAAGTCATCAAGACTGAGTCCTGAACCATCATCTGTGATCCCGTCAATTCCACCGCGAGCATCGAGCAAATCTTGCAGTAATGTTAATCCCAAGTATCGGCGTTCCAATGTGCCTTCTGGTTCTTTTAACAATGTCAAAATTCTATACGGGCGTAATTTATTGAGATCTGCTGAGATATCGTTTCTGATACCGAGTAAGATACCTTCGCGACTGAGTAGTTGTTCGCCATTTTGTAGGGAGTTTGCAGCACTTTCGTATTGTCCTTGCTGCCATTGTTCGCGTCCTAATTCTAGATAAGCTAAGGCAACTGTGAGAACAATATCAGCGCGGAATGAGATGTTATTTGGTTCGTGGTTCGTGGTGTTGAGGTAAGAATTTCCTAGGGTGAGGACAAGTTCGTATTCTCCAAGTTCTTGAAGGATCAGTAAAGCACCAGCAAATAAGTGATCTGCAACGTCGATAATCGGAGTGTGAGGCGCAAAAATATCCTCGACAGGAAATTCTGAATGAGGTGGCGTGTCATTAGGTACTAGTTGCTGTTCGTACCGATGTGCAAAATAATTGGTATCGTAAACACTACGCTGTTCAGGATCAGATAAAACGGCGTATGCTTGTTCTATCAGCTGCTTGCGGGCGGCGATCGCGGCTTGTGAATACTCGCGTCGCGGTAATTGTAATAAGCGATCGCGGTAAGCTTGTTGTAACTGTTCGTGACTTGCCGCAACTGGCAGTCCCAAGATTCGGTAGTAGTCTAGTGGAATTTGCACAGCTTACTTCCTTTGCACCGCAAGTAATCAACTTATACGAACGTTTTTCCGTCTCAGCAAAACCGTGCAATCATAATAACTTGTGAGCTTTATCCGCGACAGGAATTTGCCCCACAATAGTCAAAGTTATCTAACCTAAGATACTAGACAGTTTATAACTATCTTTAATATTACTACGAGGATACTACACAGCGATGGTGCAAGAACGAACATTACCCACTTTTTCTGCTGCTTCGACTCAACTGAGCAAATCAGAAGGACTGCGGCTGTATGAAGACATGATTTTGGGGCGCTACTTTGAAGACAAATGCGCGGAAATGTACTACCGAGGCAAAATGTTTGGCTTTGTCCATCTTTATAACGGACAAGAGGCGGTTTCAACTGGGGTGATTCAAGCGATGCGCCCTGGTGAGGATTACGTTTGTAGCACGTATCGCGATCACGTTCATGCATTAAGTGCTGGAGTACCTGCTAAACAAGTTATGGCAGAGTTGTTCGGCAAAGCAACTGGCTGTAGCAAAGGTCGTGGTGGTTCAATGCATATGTTCTCCGAAGAGCATCGTCTCCTTGGTGGTTATGCGTTTGTTGCTGAAGGAATTCCTGTTGCGACGGGTGCAGCGTTTCAATCGAAATATCGTCGCGAAATGATGGGCGATGAAAGTGCGGATCAAGTAACGGCTTGCTTTTTTGGCGATGGTGCTTGTAATAACGGTCAATTTTTTGAATGCCTCAATATGGCAGCATTGTGGAAACTGCCGATTCTTTATGTTGTAGAAAATAACAAATGGGCGATCGGCATGGCACACGAACGCGCTACCTCGCAGCCAGAGATCTATAAGAAAGCGAGCGTATTTGGTATGGCGGGTGTTGAAGTTGATGGCATGGATGTTTTAGCAGTACGCCAAGTTGCTCAAGAAGCTGTGGCGCGGGCAAGAGCAGGGGAAGGTCCTACACTCATTGAAGCTTTGACGTATCGTTTTCGCGGTCACTCTTTGGCTGATCCTGATGAGTTACGCAGTAAAGATGAAAAAGAATTTTGGTTTGCCCGCGATCCCATCAAGAAACTTGCGGCATATCTAACTGAGCAAGATTTGGCATCTCAGGAAGAGTTGAAACAAATTGAACTAAAAATTCAACAAGAAATTGACGAAGCGGTGAAGTTCGCAGAAAGTAGCCCAGAGCCAGATCCAAATGAGTTGTATCGGTATATCTTTGCAGAAGATTAATCAACTGTAATGGGCAACACATTTATCACACATTCATCGGTAGGGCAATAGCTAATAGGTAATATAATGCTCCAACTACCAATTACCGATTACCAGTCTTGAATTTATATTGATTTTCACCCAGTTACTGAGAATTACAGTGTTTGCGATCGCCTCTTCTCAACAACAATACAAAACCTACACTCTCACCGACAAAGCCGCTGATTCTCTTGCAGAAGTTGTCCCAGAACGCGGTGGGATCGTCACTCGTTGGTCAATTCAAGGTCAAGAAATTCTCTACTTGGATGCGGAACGGTTTGCAAATCCGCAACTGAGTGTGCGCGGCGGGATTCCAATCTTATTTCCAATTTGCGGGAACTTACCAGACAACACTTATATCTACAACGGGCAACAGTACACGTTAAAACAACACGGCTTTGCCCGCGATTTACCTTGGGAAGTTACCGAGCAGGTAACGCAAGAACAAGCTAGTATAACTCTGAGTTTAGAGAGCAATGATACAACTCGTGCAGTTTATCCGTTTGATTTTCAATTGGCGTTTACGTATCAGCTAGTCGGGAATAAATTAGCGATCGCCCAATGCATTACGAATCACTCTACAGTTGCTATGCCCTTTTCAATAGGACTGCATCCTTATTTTCTAGTACATGATAAAACGCAGTTACAGTTCACTATCCCCGCGACTGCATATCAAGATCAGCGTACCAAAACGAATCACTCTTTCACTGGTAATTTTGATTTTGAGCAAGATGAGATTGATGCTGCGTTTCGACCACTCAATGCAGCAACGGCAAGTGTTCGCGATGCTAATCGAGGCTTACAGTTGCAGATGAGTTGGAACGATACGTACTATAAAACATTCGTTTTTTGGACGCAGAAGGGCAAAGATTTTTACTGTGTTGAACCGTGGACTGCGCCACGCAATGCACTCAACACAGGAACTGACTTAATTTCCTTAGAACCTGGCGCGAGTTTGAATACTTTGGTAAACATGGAAGTCATTTTTTTATAAAATTCCCACACAAACTTGGAATTTATGTGGTATCTTAGGAAAGTTGCCAAAAAACATCAGGCATCTATCTTGTAAAGTTTGCTCAACGGAGGAAGCCTCCGCACGCAACTTTCCACTGGGTCGCTAACTCAACGGTAGAGTACTCGGCTTTTAACCGATTAGCTGCGGGTTCGAATCCCGCGCGACCCATGACTATTTATGGCTGGAACCAACGATTTTAAACGGTTCCAGCCATTTTTATATGCTAAAAACACTAGTAGAGTAACCATTGACTTTGGATAAAACTTGTATAAAACTTGTATAAGCTTACTAGAATAACCTTTTAGTTATACAACATGGCTCAATTAGCATTTACAGGTAAGGAAAGAATCGGACGCGTCACGATTGAGCGATTTAAAGACTACATCCGTTTACGTTGGACTTATAAAGGTAAAACTCACTGTATAACCATCGGTAGCGACTGTAGAGCCTCGATACAGGCTGCTAGAGCTAAGGCGGGTAGGATTAACGACGATCTCACCTTTGATCGCTTTGATAGCACCTTAGCAGCCTACAAAGCTGAAAAATCACCTGCGCTATCAATAGTTAATAAGTCATCTCCAGTCACTCACACTTCAATAAGGGAAATTTGGAATTTATTTTTAGATGACAAACTTCCGCAATGTAAGCAAAAAACACAAGATGAATATCGCAACTTTACTAGAATTTTTGACAAGGTAGGTAAATCATTATCTATCGATCCTATTGCTACTAAAAAAGCGTTGCTTGATTGTACGACTCAAGATCAAGCAAGGCGATCGCTACAATATTTATCAGCCGCGTGTAAATGGGGAATCAAACGACAATTAATTCAGTTTGATCCGTTTGATGGTTTGGCAGCTGAAATGCCTAAGCGTAAATCCTACACAGATCCACAACCAGATGCATTTACAGATGATGAGAGAGATCGAGTAATCGAGGCATTCAAAACAGATACACGCCCAGGAATAAACTACAGACATTACGCTCCTATTGTTGAATTCTGGTTTTTTACTGGATGCCGTCCAAGCGAAGCGATCGGCTTAAAATGGAATTGTGTTTCTGATGATTGCAGCAAAATTACTTTTATCGGCTCGATTCAAACTGTTAGGGGTAGGCAAGTATGGGTAGAAGGCTCTAAGAATAATAAGACTAGAACTATTGCAGTAAGTCGCAAGGTTCAATCCTTACTTTTATCAATTAAACCTGAAATTGATAATCCAGATAGCTATGTGTTTCCTTCGCCTAAAGGTAAAGCGATCAACTATCCTAATTTTCTATCTAAAATTTGGGGAAAAATAGTAGATCCGATTAAACCTAATACCACGCCATACAATTGTAGAGATACTTTTATTACTAATCAATTATTAAATGGTGTGGCTACTTCTGTAATCGCAAAATGGTGTGATACATCTACTCAAATGATTGATAAAAATTATGCAGATAAACTCAAGCTTTCACAGTTGCGTCCTGTGGACTAGCAATAGTATCTAGTTTGATTCATCAATAATCCTTGTGTCACCCGCACAAGGATTTTTTATGCGCTATCTCCTTAAGCTTCTTTATCCGCTTTTCCCAATTCCGGCATAATCTCCAGCCATAAGTTACTTGGTAGTAAATCAAGCTTGCAGCCTTACGCTTTGATTTCCAATCTGTTTTGGTCCACTGCTGTAAGTGTGGCAAGCTCTTAGCAATATCTGCTGAATAAGCACTCTTACACGGCTGGTGACTTAACCAGTTGCACAATTCCTCTAATTCTTTAATATCGTTGTCTTTTATCATTTCCCTTCATATTGCTCAAGCATTAGTAATGCCGTAATCCCTGGCTTACGATTGTGCAAGATATCCTGCTTCGCACAAGAAGCAGCCAGTACCAGATCCAGATCGCAATTCATACAGATATCCTTGCCTGGATACTCTTTCTTGAGAAAAGCGATTGCGCTTTCATCATCTGTATGAATTGCCTTGCCACAGCGATCGCAGTTAATTGATTGCATAGCCTATCTCTATCTCCATCTAAATTTTAAAATGAAAAAACAGCAAGCATACACAACAATCTGGATAGCGATCGCCTTCTCACTAGCCTGCAAAGAGCTAGCGCGTCGTACCGGAGTTCATGCGATGGACTGGCATAAAGAACTGCAGCATCGAGCGTTAAAAAAAATCAATCGTTTTTCGGATGGAGAGCTAGCAAGATATATCAAAGAGAATTTTGAGGAATAGGCGATCGCATATTTCAACTAAATCGAATATCTTAGATCAAGCTCAAAAGTTATTGCTCTATGCCAATTAGCAGTGTTAATCGTGTCCGATCTGTTGTCGTGCCATTACAATTTGATACCTTCGATAGGATTATTCCTATTTATAGAAGTAGCGAATTATCTATAGGTAGTGAATTAATTCCAGGTCATACAATTGTCAACTACAACTGCTTTTTTAAAAACCTCAAAGCTTTTGCCGAAATTATCAGCTTACCAGAAGCTAATTTACCTGATTTTGAATTAGAGGATAGCGAGACAGATAAACTTTACAAAGTTCTAGATATTGAGTGGAAATCAGCCAGAAAACAAATGACTGTGTATATATCGCCTACATCCAACACTCTTAACTGGGTAAAAGTAGGTAGCGTATCAATGCTAAATCCTTCAGGATATCCTTATCGCATTTACAACTTGCTAGATATGTTTACAGATAATCTTGCACTGGAGTTAGGAGAAAATAGCGCAATAGGGGTAGGAATAGATAATGTGGGGCATGGTTTACTGGGCACTTCTGACAAAGTAACAATTCATGGATCTTACGTAGAGGAAATATTTGTTCAATACACTGAACCACAGCCAATTATCAATCTGACAATTCCAGAACGGCAACCAATTATCAATGTTAACTTTGCTAGTAATCCAATTAGTAATGGAGGTGGAAATACTGGCAATCAGCAGCAATCTACAATTGATAACACTAGTTTGATTGACAATAGCTTTTTAATAGCCAATTAGCAAGGTAAATTATGTCTTACGATTTTGAGCATTTAAAAGTTCCCGTATTTACTGGAGTTAACGATAATCCAATCGAACCAACCGCAAATAAAGCTGGTAACGGTTCGCATTTAATAAAAACTATCAATGATTTAATTGATGAGACTACTGGTAGTTTAAATGAGTTGCAAAGCTTTATTCCTAGTGGTGATGCTCAATCATCAAATAACTGGAAAGTAATTAATGCTGATGTGGGGAATTATTATGCACAAGCAGGAGATAAAGTAGTAATTGTTTCTACAGGGGTTGACAATAATCTATCTTTTTATTTACCTAATCATGATAATCGCCCAATAGGTGCCGCAATATCTTTAATTAAAACATCTGATAGCGACATCGTAGAGATTGCTTATAACGGCAAATTTTGCAATGATTACCCAGCCAATTTATATCTTGCTGACAGATATAAATTGGCTACAGTTATTTGGTCGGGAGATGATTACGGCTGGATTCCTAACGATAGATTCAATACTATTTCAGAAATTTACAATGCTTCTTAATAATCCATTTAGTAATCAAATTTATGAAAACGATCCAGACGGTTTTCTAATGCCTTACAAGCTAGTCGGTAAAACTGATTTAGAAGTAATGAAGCATAAATATATGCGATTACGTAAAGCTTCTTATGGATACATTGTGCGATTGGGAATAGCTGAGAAAAAAAGATAATGGTTGTTCAAAGACTTGCTAAAAGATTAGCTTTTAATGAGATTGATAAAAGAATAAATCAACAAGGTAGGCGTAACGATATTATGCGTGGTTTAGTGCCTATTGGCGATACTGGCTTTTATCGTAGTTCATTAGAGCCAGTTAGCCCGTTTGATTGTGCTAGATACCCTGATAGTCCTTATTGTGGCGGTTTTCCAATATCACCATTTGCTTTTGAATTGCAACCCGTTATTTACAGAGATAATTGCAATATTGGGATTAGATTAAATCAGACTGTAGGTTTTATTAAATTTCCACCACTAGCAATTGTTTATCGATATCCAGATTGCAGACAACCTGCTAAATCTCTACCTTTTCCTTCCGATGGTAGTAATTATGAAGAATCTTTAGATATTCCTTTCATAACTGAACCTCATTTTTTATTTGTATATAATGACAAATTAATTAGTCAGCAGGAAATCTTTAGGAAAGAAACTAACGAATTGTTAATATATGACGAAAGTTCGGAGACGAACTTAATTAGCTTTGATTTTCCTTTGCAAACAACAGAAACAGTAACCGAAATAGGAGGTACTACTGCGCGTGTTCTTGGATATTTAAAGTTTTTTACAAAATCAAGAGTAAGAATGAATCGTGCTTGGAAAGAAACTATTTGGTTTAGCACAACAAACGAGCAGTGGATTGCGTCAGGATACAATTTAGAGGAGGACGGAGGTGTTCTAGCAAAAGGACAACGCGAAATTACTTATAGAATTCTTGAGTCTACTAGACAAGAATATCATAGTGGTTGGTACTCACAGCCAAATGAAGCTAAATATCAACTTCGGGATGCAAAAAACTATCAAATAACAACTATTTATGACGGTGAGACAGATTATATAAAAGATTTTGATTTACGTCATTATACTGTAGTAGCTAGAACAACTTTAGGGCAAACTCCCACTAAAAATAATCCACCGCCACCAATTGATAAAGAGAAGGATGAAGAAGATATGGCGTGTTGCCCCGAGCATACAGCTTTACTTAGTAGATTAATTAAAAGAGTAGAGGAACTATCTAAAAAATTAGAAGAGGAATCTGAAGAACCAACCTCATTAGAAGCAATTACAGAAAAGATAGATAAGTTATCAGAAATTATTGGAGTCGATGAATTTCCGGCATCTTTACCACAATCACTAATTAGTAAAGATGAAGGATTTATAGGTAACTTAATTCCCAACCCTAATAAAGAAATTGCTAACCTAACACAATTTTTAGCTTGGTATGTCGAACGTTTTGATGAAATTATGGGGCAGTGGGAAATACCTATCGAGATTAAAGATAGCGATCCAAGTACTCCAGGAGATCAGTCAAAAATGATGCGATTGCCTAATATAGCTGAAACAATGGCTGAGATGGTAATGCTATTAATGCAGATTAGTATTTCTAGTGAATTAAATACCAATATATCTACTCGTATAATGGTAGATTCTGGGCAGGATAAGAAACAAAATTTTATTACTTATAAATCAGTTGAAGCAATCATTGATTATCTGGGTTTCGATACTAAAAACAAACAGGTAAATCTACCAATGATGTTTACCCCAGAAAAAGAAAAGTTTGAGGAGATATTGCAAGAATCAGATATTCCAGTTTCTGTAGCAGAATGCAGCGAAAAGCTAAATCTGCAAGCTGATTTAATGAGATTTAGGGAAGCATCGGGAATCATTAAAGCAATTCACTTTAGAAAAGTAGATCCTAACAGTGATATTAAATTTCAAATCATGGAGCGGCTGTTGGATTTGAGCGGGTTGCTAGATGATACAAAACCGGAGACAGAATCAGAAGCAGATTTTGACGCCTTCTTAAACTCGGTAGAGCAAGGATTCACAAACATTGCTGGAGTAGGCGACCCATCTAAACCATATGGTAGAGATTACGAAAATCGACCTCGAATTAGGCGAATTAAAAAGGTAAATCCCAATGAGGACATTACAGAGCAATGAGCCTAGTTATCAGACTTGCAGACTTAGCCTCAAGGACAGAGCGGCAATATGCTACTGGTGCTGAAGGGATTAGAAGGTTTGCTAATAGTGGCATGGTATCGCGTCAAGGTAGAGATGGAGGCGATGCGACCTTTTGGGATGGATTAGCTAGGTTTGGGGCTAGTTTGTTTGCGGCTCTAACTTGGCAGCCACCTTGGGCTTCAATGTTCTCTCTCACTAATTTGTGGTCAAAAGCTGTCGCAACATACCAATTTTTATTTAACTTTAATTGGAACGCTACAGATGACCAACTTGATCAGCAAATTAAACAAGCTGAATTAGCTGTTGCTGCAGCCGAAGGAGGCGCTAGAGGCGCTTTTGTCGGTTATCTGGTTTGTGGAGTTGCCCCAACTGCTGCGATCGCAGTCTTTAATGAACCACTAGCGCTTTATGTCCTCAAAAACTTAGGAGAAGAAGCAGCTGAAGAGATGGCAGCAAGAATTGGGGCGTTAATACAACTGCAGATTAGAAAAACAGCCATAACAGCATTTATTAATATATTTAAAAATAATCGTGCCTTAATTCGTAGTGCAGCGCTTGGCTTTACTAAACTCTTACAGATTGCTGGCGTACCAATAGATGATGAGGCAATTAATAAAGCAAATGAACAGCGCGACCAACCGTGGTCAATTGCAACAGCAATGGAAGATACAATTGATCGCATTGAAGACCCAGCACAGAGGATTAGAGTAGAGGAATTCTGGGAAGAGTTCGGGGAAGCTTGCATTGAAGCTGGGTATATTGTCGCTGGTAGTACTGATAGCTGGATCGCTCAACAACGGGTTGTTAATAATCCACCAGAAGACATTGATGAAGACATAATTATCATTAACCCTAGTGGGGCAATTGGGGCATCTGGTAGTACGGGAGAATAATGTGATGAGCGATTTAGTTTATTTAAGAGGTACGCAAAAAGAATTACGTCCTGTCATTATTGCGATGATGGCAACTTATCAGTTGCTGCAGGGTAAAGATGTTGGCTCAATTTATGGTTATCCCTCAGAGCAAATCCAAGCTAGAAGAAGATTTAAGCCAAGGATATTTCTGTATTTTGAGCAAAGAAACACGCTTAACGCAGCTAACTTTAAGCCTAAAAGGGGTGAAATATCATTCCGAATTATGGATGAGGAGTATTCAACTATAACTAATGGTGAGTTAACTAGGCTAGCAACTAACATCAAAACTCAGTTTGGCGCTAATGGCGGCTACGAGTGGAATAAAGGTAAAACAATGTATGCCTACACTGACTGGGATAAAGGCTATCAATTCCAGATGCTATGCAGATCTAGCACTCAGGCTAGAGAGTTAGTTACTAAAGTATTAGCGATCCAAAATCACTCGCCAGAATGGGGAAAATTAGCTAAGTCAGAAGCTGAAGACGAAACCGCAGCTTATCCAGATATTCCAGGACAGCATCGAGTCTTAGGGGAGATGGTAGATAAACCACAAAGACGACCAAGAGTAGAAGTTTGTTTTACCTACGCTTATGCTGAGATTTGGGGCAAGCCAAATCCAGTAATTCTGTACGATCCATTGGGTAAAAAAGGGAATGCTTTAATCACTTGAAACTACACTCAAATTTTTCCGATAGGCTAGCCTATCGTATAGACACTGACCTTGCTTTTGAAACTGGACGATCGCCTTCTTACTTGCCTACGATTGACGCAAGTAGAGTAAGAGTGAAACAGAAGGATGCCGATACTTTCAGATGGATCTCAAAAGTTAAAAGGTGCAACAGAAGAGCCTCTAAAGATAAGCGATAAAGCAATTGGATTTAGGCGCTTAGCTCAAGATGGAAATGAGGTTGCGCTATCAGATTTTACGGGGAAGCCTGTTATTTTAATTGGAGTAGGCGATATTAGAAATCCTATTGCTAAGGAGTTTCTAAATAAACTCAAGCCAGTCATCAGCGAAGCTAAAGCTAATGGGGTGCAAACAATTGTTAGTACAACCAGTTATTACAAAACTAATAAAGAGATAGCGGATGCTAACGGGTTTGATTTCCCCTTGCTTGATGACGAGTCTTTTTATGAAATTTCCGGCACTTATGGTCAACAAATGTGGCGGGGAGAAACCTTAATAGGAATTGAATTTCCGATTTATATATTAGATGCGAAACACACAATCGTTAGCATGGTTAGCACTAACACTTTAGTTGATTTTGAAATCACACCAGAATTAACAGCAGCAATTGATCGAGTTAGCACTAAAGTACAAGCGTAGGTAAATTATGGGTTCTCAGTCTAAGTACAAGAGTAAAGATTTAGTCTATGTCAACATCAAGATTCCAGATCCTGAAGGTGGAGATGGAGCGGTAGGCTTAAAGTACGGTTTTTTTACGAATATTCCGGCTGGGAATAGAAGCGATTTAGGTCAGGTTGCAATTCCACCAACTGATTATGCCGATCCGCCTACAGCTTTAATTATTGGGGCATCATTTCCTAAACCAAGACGCGCTTCTAGAAGAGAGACACAAAGATTTACTTCTTCTTTTGTAGGTGTAGATAAGATAGCTTCAGCTAAAGTTGCTGGGTATCGAATCGGAAAAACAAAAGCGCGTAGTAAATTAAAAGTTGCTGGTAGCGGTTCATATTTTGTTGAAACCGTATATGTAACAATTCGTGGCATTAAATATGGGTGGAATATTCCCAAAGTTTCCAAGGCTCATATCGGAGGTGATGCAGCAGCATTAGGAATTAGAAATGCGGCTGCTAGCGATCGCGATGAGTTATGTTTCGGGGCTAATTTCCCTAAACCTCCAAGAGCGAATAAATCAGCTACGGTTAGTAACGAAGTTCAGACTTACTCTACTTTTTACGACCCTAGTACCGAAAGCTTACCTAGTGGTTGGCAACCTTCTGGTGGCGGGGTTTATTCCATCTTGTAATTGATATGCATAACCCAGGTGAACGCTTAATTATCCTTCCAGGTGATATTGAATTTGAACAAACTCTTGCAACGCCACCTCCAGATTGGCGGCAGATAGCAAATAAAACTAATGGAAGCTACGCTTTTATTGCCGATGCTGAATCTGGGTTATTGCGTACTGTTGACGGTAGGGGATGTCAAGAATATTTGCTAGGGGGTGAATACATCCAAAGACTTGAATCTTTATATGAAGATGAAGACGATTATTTGGGTGAAGATTTAGAGGGAGTAGAAGAACTCTACATTGATTGGTAGTTTAGTTTAAATACGTTTGAGATTGAGTGAATTATTCTAATGTAAGTTTTTGGCAAAAAGTTTATGAGCAAAGCTTCGGAGATAGAACGCTACAGGCTTACTCTAAAACACATATTCCTTTGCCTAATTTCTCAATTAATTACAGATTTAATCACAAAACAATTGCTATTAAAACAACTTCTTTTAATGCAAAATCAACGTGGCGGCGTGGTGTTTATGTCTACCAAGTTTTAAGCGTTGGTAGTTTGCGATCTTTAGTAGGAAAAATTCATTCAACTTTATTAGGGAAAACAAACCTACTTGTATTTGACGAAGATTCTTCTGATTATTATATAGAAATTTCAATTCCTAAATGGTTTTTAGATATTACTGTTGAGATTTGGGTACTAAAGGAATTTAGCCCAGAAAGTTTATTATTATCTACTCAATTAGGCTTACCTGAAAAAACTTTATTTTTAACACTTTTGTAAAGTATGGCTAATATCAAGGCTATTGATGCAAATAGTGCATTAATTGAAGTTGCAGCAGATGGTGATGGATCTGCTGCAAATCCTTTTGTTACTTATCACAAGATAATCGAATCTGCACTACCAGTTAACGCAGCTACAAATGAAGCTATTTATACAGTGCGAGACCGACTACCTATAGCTGCAGTTAATTCTAATGTTAATGCGATCGCGGCTGCAACTGCATCTATTCAATTACTCGCTAGCAATGCTAATCGATTAGGAGCTATTTTTTATAATTTCAGTACCAGTAAACTTTATCTCAAATTGGGTATGAATGCTTCAACTACAAGCTTTACTGTACTACTGAATTCAGAAGATTATTATGAATTGCCTTTTAGGTACGTAGGCGTTATACACGGCATTTGGGAGCAACAAACAGGCAATCTTTTAGTTACGGAGCTTACTTAAATGCCACTAGTGAAAGCACCAATTAGGGAATCTGGATCAAATTTTCTCAATTACGATCAAAATACTGCACCTATTAATCCAGTTCGTGGTGCTATTTGGAAAGAACGCGATAGCAATAATGATTTAATTCAAGAGTGGTTTTGGAATGGTACTTACTGGCTAAGTACAAAAGTCTATTTAGCTGAAAGTTCTTCCTTTACTTCAAGCGCAGCGTCTACACAATTGCCTCTTTTTTGTGATTTCAATAACGATATTTTTATTGAGAGTGTTTTTGTTTCTGGTAGAAATGCCGGAGCGGGTACTTCTCCAAGTATTACTAATTATAGGACTTTTATTTTTTACATTATCAATAATAACGGGACAACTCCAGAGGTTACACGAGTTGATTCGAGAAATAACTCAAGTGTACAAACTCATTCAACAGTAGGATTAGCTAAAAAGAATGTAAATTATTATATCAGTCGTCCTTTTGATTACGCAGCATATTCTGCAATAACACCTTTATCTGTTGGACTTGTTGTTACAGTTACCACTGCAGGAACACCACCAGCAATGAATTATATGACTTTCAGTGCAAACTATCGGATAGCAAGAAGATAAAATAGAAATACTTCTTTTATTCATCATAATCACTGAGGGAATTTAAAAATATTTTGGGCACTATTTAGTTAATAAATTTAATTTTGTTTTTGATAAATGAACGATCAAAAATTCTTATGTCCTGCGACTTGCCCTAATAGGATGACTCGATTAAGCAAAGGATATTGCTTTCTCTTTTCTATTTCAATTACTGCATTACTTGCTTGGCAATCAGTAGATCTTCAATACACAAAAGGTAATGGACTAGAACTCAAAACTAGAGATGTGCCTTTAGCTTTATTACTCCCATCAATGCTTTTAATCGCAGGGGCATTAGGAATAAATACAGACCCAATTGCTCAAAAACTTGGCGCTGCACTTACTGATAAACGATAATGAATCCAACCATTGAATTTCACTTACCTTTACCT
Organism: Gloeocapsopsis sp. IPPAS B-1203; assembly: GCF_002749975.1. NCBI lineage: Bacteria > Bacillati > Cyanobacteriota > Cyanophyceae > Chroococcidiopsidales > Chroococcidiopsidaceae > Gloeocapsopsis > Gloeocapsopsis sp. IPPAS B-1203. The sequence continues at coordinate 54,927 of NZ_PEIG01000020.1, forward strand.
TTAGCTAGTACTAAAGCACTTGCTAAAGGTTTTTTATTGCTGAAATCCGATTTCAGCAAAGCGGGTCTTAGATTGCAAGCTACAAGCGGTTGTTCTGGATTTCAACATTCTGGTTCCTGGAAATTTAAAGGCCGAGGGCCATTACCTCCCAGTGCTGCAATTGAACCCATAACTTGGAGCGTATCGACTCAAAGATTGTGGCTCCCCCATGTGCGAGGTGTGGAGGGAAGCTTTTATGCGATCGCACCATTTAGCGTACCTGTAGATGAGAAGGTATCTAGGGGCGATTTTGGCATTCACTTTGATGCAAATGTGCCTGGATCGGCGGGTTGTATCGTGATTCCTTTACAAGATCACTGGGATGTATTTAGGAAATGGGCTGCAGATCTTGCACATCAAAAAATACAACAAGTGCCTTTAAGCGTCACTTATACTTCTCCTTTAATTTCAAAACAAGCTGTATAAAAACAAGATTTTAAAGTTTAACTTCAAAATATAAGTATTACCACGGATGATTTTTCTCGGGGGGGGGTAAAATCATCCTTGTTTAGTTTTGGAGCCGAAATGCCAATAATTTACTGGCAAGATCTTCCAGGTAATAAATACTTAAAAAAATTGGAACCAGCAATGCTTAATTGCAGCGAATGCACTCGCAGGCAAATCATTCGCCCAATTGGTAAGAAGCGATTTGAAGATAGACAGACTGTTTATGTTACCTACGATCGCTCGTATGTAGTTAGCAAAATAGCTATTGAGATACTGCAATCGTTAGAGATTAAATCATTGACTGAATTATTGAAATTAATGATTGCAGTTTGGCGTGAATATGAACGGGGAAAGAGTAAAGCAAGTTAGCTATGGATTTTACACAATTGGATCTTGAGCATAAGAAAAGATTACTTATGCAATCGATGTGCTTGAGCAGTGCTATTCAAAACTTGGCAAATTCTACAGGAATAGAATGTGATGTGATAGTTTCGGGAATTTGGCTAGAAACAATTGCCAAGTTTCAAAAGTTAAACGAGGCTCAAATTCAAGATTTGATTGCACATATTGAGACTCAAAGCAGTTTTGCACAAACTTTATCGACTCCTGTAGTGGTGACAGGACAAATATTTGATCCAGAGGAACTTCAAGACTATGGAAATTAAAACAGTTTACTATTCAACAGTAGTTAATTTAGGTAACTACAACAATGAGAAAATCGGATTTAAAGCTGATGTAAGTGAAGGAGAGACAGTAGAGCAGGTTATTGAAGCACTAAGAAATAAAATTAAAAAGTGCGGACATCCTAATCTAGAAAAGCTTTATAAGGAACTGCGCGATCGCACATGGGACCTAGAACAATTAAATAACAAGATTGAGAAAGCCACTAATCAATGGAATTCAACAGCCGAATTCTTAAGAACACAGGGCATAAAACCAGATCTTGTAGATCTGCCTGTATTTACGCGTTTATTGCCTGAAGCTAAATCAGAAACGATTGTCACTGGTGATGATGTTGAATTTGTTGATGAAGACAATGATGAGGCTGAATTTTAGCTTGTTTGTAAGGATTCTACATGGCTTTCGATATTCGAGATTTCATTGATTCAAAAGGACGCGATCGCGGCAATATTCACATAGCGTGTCCTAACTGTCAGGATGCATCTACAAAAAATCCTGCACTCAGTATCAATCTAGAAACTGGAGCGTATCACTGCTTTAAATGTGAAGGTGAAAAAAATGGCGAAATAAAATTGGCACTGGGATATTCAAAGGATAAGATAGTGCCAACTGGGTACAGTAAAGTCTCCGAGGTTACAGTAACGCCAACTGATGTTCTCTCCTATCACACAAAGCTGATTAATGAATCCCGATTAGGTAAGCAATGGTTACTTGATCGGGGTTTTTCTTTGGAGATGATCGAATACTTCAAGCTTGGCATCAGGCGGATCAAGCGCTTATATCAATTGTGGTATGCCATTATTATTCCAATACCCGCCGATCAACTGGGTACGCGATACTTTCAAAAATTAAGGATTCAGCCGTGGGCCAACGATGACGATCGCCCTAGTGGATTAAAGGCGTGGGACCAAAAGGGTATTAGCGCTATGGTGTGGCTGACCTATAACCCTCCAGATGCAACGGAGACTTATTTATGTGAGGGAGAATGGGATGCAATGATGCTTGGATGGTTAGCACGGCAAGCTAACGCCAAAATTGCGATCGCCACTTTTACTTGTGGCTGTGATACTGTCCCTCCTCAATCTGAGCTTGATAAATTACCAGGACAGGTGACAATCTTTTACGACCGTAACGATAAACCGAATAGTAAGACGGGGGAGCTACCAGGTGAAAAGGGAGCGCTCAAGGTTGCAGGGCAATTACAAAATCGCGGGTTTGTTGCAGCTGTGCCGTGCAATTCGTATTACGAAGATCGTCAAGGATGGGATGTATCGGATGCAATTAACGCCGGATTTAAATTTGATGATTTTGTGGCGGCGGGGAAAATAGCAACGCAACCTACACTCCTACCGAAAGAAAACCCGTTACGCGATCGCTTAGTTTCTAATGCCGAATTAATGGCACGCGCTCCAGATTATATTGACTGGTTAGTACCGGATATGCTACCGGCGAATGAGTTGTTTGTACTGGCTGCAAGTCCACGGGCTGGGAAATCGCTAATGGCGATGCTACTTGCAAAGTGTATTGCAACGGGTGAAAACTTCTTAGGGCGTGTCGTTACTCAAGGTGCTGTACTTTATGTAAACCTTGAGGATTCTGAAGCGAAGATCAAGCAGCGTGAACTTGCGCAAGAGTGGAGTACAGATGTACCTATTTACTGGCTCGATCGCTTTAAATTATCTGAAACTGCTCATTTAAGAGAATTGGCTGAAGAGTTAGATGTCAGGCTGATCATCTTGGATACTTTAAGTCGTATCCGTGATGATGGTAGCCAGGAGACATCAGCAGAGATATCGCGGTATCTGGAACCATTGCAGGATATGGCGATGCAATTACGGCTATCGGTGTTGCTAGTTCATCACACTACTAAAATCACGATTGAGAACGCAGGTAGTACGAATGTATTCGACACCATTCGCGGGAGTAGTGCAATTCGTGGTGTGTGTCGTGGATCTTGGGTGCTGGCTGCTAGCGATCGCACTTATCGATTGTGTGTAGAGCATGGTTTTGGCGAGAAGCAAGATTTAGAGGTATTGCTTGACGGGGAAACTTTGACATGGAAAGCAGTAAGACCTTGGAATCCTAAATCAAGTAGCACGCAAGTAGAACAGATTTTGGAGTATCTCAAAAAGGCTAAGAAAGCCACAATCCCTGAGGTTGCTAGCGTGCTTAATTTGAATCCTAATTATGTAACTACTGCTTTGTGGCGGTTGCAGATGGAAAAGCAGGTTTACAAAATTCCAGGTAAGAAATATTACCCTGCTACGTACTACTATGCAATGTCAACAAGCAGCCTTAATGACCTATCAATTACCTATCAAAAAAATGGCTTGATAGGTAATGAAAAACCCTGTGCTGAGGGAGATACAGCCAATAATCGCCATAACCTATCAAGCGGTGATACTTTTGACGGTACAAAGTACAAAAAAAATCCTGATGATACACAAAATGCAAGTGATACTGAGATATTTGATCAACTTTCTTCAATAGCTGAAAAGCTTACCAATGAAGCTATTGAAGCTAAAATGAATACTCAATCAATAGATAAATTTCTCAGTATTGATTCCAGCAAGAGTAGCAATCTTGCTGTACCTGCTGAAGAAAAAGGTATCAGTTTAGAAGGGGGCAGTGATCACTTGATACCCAAAACTGATACCTTTTTGCTTGATGACAATAGAGAAACTAATGAGAATTTAGGAAATTCTATTGCAACTATTGATGGTAAGACTGAACACATACCACGCAGGAAAACACGCAAGTTGCAAGTAGGCGATCGCTGCAAGTGGATAGGCTTACCTGGAGCTATGGCAGTTGTTTGCAAAGGTAGGACGCTAGAAGTATTGGAGTTGAGGTATCAAGGCTTAGAAGCACGCATTAAAGCGCCTAATTGGGCGTGTGACTACTGGGTAGCTAGCAGTGATTTAAGGCAAGTTAAGCAATGAGATCAAAGCAAGAAAAACATACCAACTATTTGCTTGTTTTAGCAGTAGCAGACGCTTACGAGATCGCGATCGACGCTTGTAAAAACGACAGAGAGAATTTAGAGAAGCTTTTAAGATTGCGAATTAAAGCAGATTCCGCAATTGAAGCAAGGCTTGAGTATCTAAAAAAAAAATGTGCTTATTGCAAAAATGATACTTTTTTGTGAGAATAGCCTACCGCGTATATTGATAGGTGATATGTAATCATGCTCTAATCTTTACACTGTAAGGTTTCTAGTTACCTATCAAATTACCTATCAAATCAGATTGATAGGTAATAAGGTATCAGAATTAGGGGTTTACAGCCTAATTCTGATACCTTCTCTCTCAATAAGTATTGCTTGTTGAGAGAATGATACCCGTGCTTATTGGCTAAAGTATCAGCCTTGTTGCAAGTAGAATATTGGTCTATGCATATTCAGGGTAATAAATATATATATTGTAATAAAAATTAATAAAGTATGTCATAGAGGGTATATCTAAGTACCGCTTGTATATAATCCGTATATTCTACTTTTACGATTTTTAGCACTCGCATTGATATTTAGTAAGCATGGCAAGCAAAGCGATTCAACACGCATCTAGCTACAAACTTGTATAAAAATTGTATAAATAAATTGTATAAAGCTTGAAATGTCTATAGATAGGCAATCTCGCACTCGGCTTTTAACCGATTAGTTCCGGGTTCGAATCCCGGGCGACCCATATCAAATTTTTAATGACAAAGAGTAAGAGAACAGCTTAATCAACCGCGATGCACTAATTGCTGGATTATATTGAGTTAGCCTCATCCGTTCTTCACAATTTATAGCTCCGCACAGCGGTAAACACGAATTAAAAAGTATTCTCTGAATATAATTGCTTATAAGTTGAAAATTATCTTAAGATTAGCGTAAGAATTACGCTTGTTTTAAGACGACTAGCTGACTATCAAAATTTAGGAGGACTATCTATGGCGCTCGTACCAATGCGGCTGCTGTTGGACCACGCGGCTGAAAACGGTTACGGCATTCCAGCTTTCAACGTGAACAACATGGAGCAGATCCAGGCAATTATGCAGGCTGCTAAAGAAACAGATAGCCCCGTGATCTTACAAGCTTCTCGTGGCGCACGTAAATATGCTGGTGAAAACTTCTTGCGTCACTTGATTCTAGCAGCAGTAGAAACTTATCCTTACATTCCCATTGCCATGCACCAGGATCATGGTAATGAGCCAGCCACTTGCTACTCTGCAATGAAAAATGGCTTTACCAGCGTTATGATGGACGGTTCGCTGGAAGCAGATGCTAAAACTCCTGCAAGCTATGAGTATAACGTCAATGTTACCCGTGAAGTTGTGAAAGTCGCTCACGCGATCGGTGTCAGCGTTGAAGGCGAACTCGGTTGCTTGGGTTCCTTAGAAACTGGTATGGGTGAAGCTGAAGATGGTCATGGTTTCGAGGGTAAACTAGACCACTCTCAACTGTTAACTGATCCTGACCAAGCTGTTGATTTTGTTGAGCAAACTCAAGTTGATGCTTTGGCAGTAGCGATCGGTACTAGCCACGGTGCTTACAAGTTTACTCGCAAACCTACTGGGGAGATTTTAGCAATCAGCCGCATTGAAGAAATTCACCGTCGCCTACCAAATACTCACTTGGTAATGCATGGTTCTTCTTCAGTACCTGAAGATTTGCTAGAACTGATTAATAAGTACGGCGGTGCGATTCCTGAAACCTACGGTGTACCTGTAGAAGAAATTCAAAAAGGTATCAAGAGTGGTGTGCGTAAGGTAAACATCGACACCGATAACCGTTTGGCAATTACCGCAGCAGTACGCGAAGCTTTGGCAGCAAATGCTAAGGAATTTGACCCCCGTCACTTCCTCAAGCCTTCGATTAAGTATATGCAGAAAGTTTGTGCAGACCGCTATCAACAGTTTGAGGCTGCTGGTCAAGCTAGCAAGATCAAGCAAGTTTCGCAAGATGAGTTTGCAGCAAAATATGCTAAAGGTGAATTAAGTGCTGTAACGAAGAAGACAGTTTCTGTGTAAGAGACTTGATTTTTGGGTCGGGTAGTCTTTGGGCTACCCGTTTTTTTTACGAACCACATTCCCCGCAGGGGTTGCCGTTAGCGTAGCGTCAGCAAAGCGAAGGCGTTAGCCGTTAGCCGAAGGCGCTAGGCTAAGGTACAAAAGTCGCAAAGAATTTCTGCTTTCGAGAATGTGAACTTGATTATTCAACAAAAAGTTCGGCTTTCATTCCGGCTTGAAAGTGTCCTGGAATGTTGCATTCGATGAGGTATCTTCCATGTTCTAGGTTGGTAAGAAGCGTTGCGGTTGCGCCACTAGGGAGATCTTCTGCTTCGATTTCATCGATTTTTTCGCCGACTTTTTTACGATCGAGTCGATTGTCTTTGATAGGCATTTGAGCGAGTGGTAAATCAGTTTTGATGATTTCCATTTCGTGGGGAAGTTGACCTTGGTTGTGGGCAATGAATTCAACTGCTCCAGCTGGTACTGTACTAGGTGATAATTCAATTGCCATCTCAGTTTCGAGAACTTTGACTTGAGTTACTGTTTGAGATGCGATCGCCCAAGGCTCAATACCGCTAATCCAAACAAGTAACAATGTCCCAACCAGCAAGATTCTTCTTAGCATTTTCAACTTAACACCCTCTAAAACATGCTCGATTGCTATCTAAATTCTAGAATCGAATGCGATCGCTCCAACCTTCTTCTCTAATCCCTCGCCCCTCACTCCTCACTCCTCTTAAAGAAACACGCTATGTTGCAGTGATGGCATTTGTCTGCGGACTTGTTCTAAACGTGTTGGGTTAATTTCGGCGATCGCAACTCCTGGTGAATTGCCTGCGTCTGATAAGATTACTCCCCAAGGATCGACGATCATCGCGTGACCATGAGATTGGCGTAAGGCGTAGTGCTGTCCTGTTTGAGCAGGAGCGATAATGTAGCAGGTATTCTCGATGGCTCGTGCTTGGAGTAGCACTTGCCAGTGGTCTTTACCTGTGTATGCAGTAAAGGCAGCGGGAACAAAGAGAATATCCGCACCTTTGAGTGCCATATGGCGGTAAAGTTCGGGAAATCGTACGTCATAGCACACTGAGAGTCCGAGATTACCAAGATCTCTAGAAGAGTAAACTGGCGGGAGTTGATTTCCAGCCATGACTGTACTTGATTCGCGGTAAGTATTGCCGTCGGGTAAGTTGACATCAAATAAGTGGACTTTGTGATAGCGCGAGAGTTCTTGACCGCTAGGATCGATCAGTAGGGCGGTGTTGTAAACTTTTGTGCTGTCTACAGGTACCGGAAACCCGCCCCCAAGGATGGTGACTTGGAAGCGTTGCGCCATTGTTTTGAGGAATTTTTCACTTTTTTGGGCGATCGCACTTGCTTGGGCAATCTTACCTGCTTCTTCTCCCAAGTAAGAAAAGTTTTCTGGCAAGCTTACTAACTTGGCACCTTGACGCACGGCAAGTTCAATTAATTCTTCTGCTTGAACTAAATTTTTCTCTAGGTTAGGCAAGCTTGTCATCTGGATTGCGGCGGCAAGATAAGGCTTCATGGATCGGTAAATTAATAAAAGTTGAGTAGAAGATAAGAGAGGAGCAGGGGAGCAGAAGAGAAATTATTTGTCATCCCCACTTTAGTGAAATAGTATTACATCACATTTGGCATTTTACATTTAATCCTTCTAGTGATTTTAAAAATGTAGTGCTTGTTAAAGCTAGTTTTTGACAATTGCACCAAAATCTGCCAAAACGCGAGCATGATTGCGTAATAGTCCCAATAAATTCAAACGATTTCGCCTAATCTCTGGATCGGAATCCATAACTAAAACACTATCTGCTCCATCAAAAAAACTACTGACTTTTGGAGCAATTTCTGCTAATGCTGTTATCAATTGTTGATAATCACGCGAAGCACGGGCAGCAATTGTTTTTGGTTCGAGTTGTACCAAGGCATCATAAAATGCTTGTTCTGATGATTTTTGAAATAGTGCTTGATTTATCAATTGTGGATGTAGTTCGGTAGTATTTAAATCTCCTTGTGCTGCTAAGCGAGTTGATCGATTCACAGTATCGTAAACTATTTCTAACTCACCATTATTGCGAATTGATTGTAAAAAGAAAGCGCGATCGCGTACGTCTAATAAATCTTGCAATGCTCGCATTTTATAGTCAGCATCATTGTCTCCTACAACGGCATTCACTAAATCATAATCAATCATTTCTTCTTGTAATTGACTGCGCAGGCGTTGGAGAAAAAATTCTTGTAATTGGTGTAGTAGGTTTAACTGCGTTGGATGTGCAGCAACAAAATCTGTTGCTACTTGCTCTAAGAGTTGCTGTAAATTAATTTGTAAATTGGCACTCCAGGTAATGTTAATTATTGCATTAGCGGCACGTCTTAAAGCAAAAGGATCAGATGAACCTGTCGGGATCATTCCTAATCCAAAAATACTGACTAAAGTGTCGAGTCGGTCAGCCAAACCGACGACTTGACCTGTCATTGTCCTTGGTAGGCGATCGCTAGCACTTCTTGGTAAGTAATGCTCAAAAATTGCAGTGGCTACAGCTTCATGTTCGCCACTTGCTAAAGCATACTTTTGCCCCATGACTCCCTGAAGTTCGGGAAACTCATACACTATTTGTGTTACTAAGTCAGCTTTGCATAATAATGCGGCACGTTGAATCAAGTTACTGTTTTCTTTTGATAGCTGTAATTGCGCAGAAATCAGTTCAGCAACTTTGCTGACTCGCGCAACTTTATCGCGAACTGAACCCAATTCTTCTTGAAAAGTAACAGTTTCTAGTTGTGGTAAATAACTTTCTAACGGTCTTGATAAATCAGTTTTATAGAAAAATTGACCATCAGCTAATCGAGCGCGAATGACTCGTGCATTACCCGCTGCAATAATATCTGATTTTGCAGGATCTCCATTAGAAATTGTAATGAAATATGGTAAAAGCTCTTCAAAATTATTATTTTTAAATACAGGAAAATATCGCTGCTGAGTTACCATCACTGTTGTAATGACTTCCGCAGGCAAGTTTAAGAATTCTTCATCAAAATTCCCAACAACGGCACTAGGAAATTCTACTAAATTTGTGACTTCTGTCAGCAAATCAGGATAAATTGGCGTGCTACCATTGACTTTTTGGGCAGCAGCTTGTGTATGTTCTTGAATTTTATTTTGTCGCTGCTGTGGGTTGACTTCAACAAAAGCTCGCTGTAGTATATCTATATAGTTATTAGGGTGGGTAACTATTACCTTTCCTGGAGATAAGACGCGATGTCCAAGACTAAAGCGATCGCTCTTAATCGTCTTTGAACCATTCTCTAACTCCACAGACAATACAGCATCATCAAGTAAAGTTATTAGCCAAACAATCGGTCGTGCAAACCGCAGATCGCCGTCACCCCATCGCATCAGGCGTTTACCTTCTAGCCCTGTAATCCACTGCGGTACTAGTTCTGTCAGTAGTTCAGCAGTAGGTTTTCCAGGAAAACTTTGCTGGATAAAGACAAAATCTCCTTTATCCGTAGCGCGAATTTTTAATGCTTCAAGGGCAACTCCCTGCTTTCTGGCAAATCCCTCAGCAGCCTTCGTTGGTTGTCCGTCTTTAAATGCTGCCTGTGCTGGTGGACCTTTAATTTCTTCTTCACGATCCGGTTGCTGATCAGGTAATCCGTGAATGACAACAGCCAACCGCCGAGGAGTCCCATAAACGTCAATTGAACTCGCAGACAAACTATGTTCCTGCAAACTTTGAGGAATCCGCGATCGCCATTGGTGAATCGCACCGGCAACAAAATCTGCAGGTAATTCCTCTGTGCCAACTTCCAATAAAAAACTAGGCATAAAAAACAAACTACATACATTCCAGTTTCAACAGTTTATCGCGCCACTGGAGGAGCGAGGAACTAGGAGCGAGGAGTAAGGGAAACAAAACAGTTAAATGTCGTCGCAACGAGTGAACTTACAGATAGAGAATAATTAAAGTAGCTGTACTTTAATTTAAGTTACCTTCCCAGCAAGTAATTGCTGATAAAGACAAAACCAAATATTGCGGCTCCCTCACTCCTCGCTCCTTTTCATAGTAGAATGTCAAGATCTGTGCCCGTTTCGACAAACGGATATTAGATAATAAAAACTTGACGATCACCCTACTCAATCCCCAGCAAGATCAACAAACAGCAACTATGCGAACTCACTATTGCGGCGAACTGCGTTCCTCAAGTATTGGAGAAACTGTCACCCTGAATGGCTGGGTAGACCGTCGCCGCGATCACGGAGGCGTGATATTTTTAGATTTACGCGATGCCTTCGGCTCAGGCTCCGCCCTACGCACGGGAGTTGTGCAAATTGTTAGCGATCCGCAACGTACACCAGGATCGTACGCGCAAGCGGACGCACTCCGAAACGAATACGTTGTTCAAATTACCGGAAGAGTCACCCAGCGCCCACCCGAATCGATCAACCCGCGCCTACCTACAGGTGAAATCGAGATTTACGCCGACGAAATTCAACTTCTCAATGCTGTCCACAAACAATTACCCTTTCAAGTCGCCACGGCTGATACAGAGATAGTTCGCGAAGACTTACGGCTGAAGTACCGCTATTTAGACATTCGCACTAGTCGCATGAGTCGTAATTTGCAGTTGCGTCACCAAGTCGTCAAAGCAATCCGGCGTTACTTAGAAGATGAATATAACTTTATTGAAGTTGAAACGCCAATTCTGACGCGTTCTACGCCCGAAGGCGCAAGAGATTACCTTGTTCCTAGTCGCGTGAATCCAAGTGAATGGTTTGCCTTACCGCAGTCACCGCAGTTATTTAAACAATTACTGATGGTGTCGGGTTGCGATCGCTACTATCAAATCGCCCGTTGTTTTCGCGATGAAGACTTACGCGCCGACAGACAACCAGAGTTTACGCAATTAGACATGGAAATGAGTTTCATGTCGCAAGCCGAAATTCTCGAACTGAACGAAGGCTTAGTTTGTCATATCTTCAAAGCCGTTAAAGGCATCGAACTACCACGTCCTTTCCCGCGTTTAACGTGGATGGAGGCGATGGAACGTTACGGTAGTGATAAACCTGATACGCGCTTTGGTTTAGAACTTGTGAATGTTTCTGATTTAGTAAAAGATTCCGGCTTCAAAGTCTTTTCAGGTGCGATCGCATCCGGTGGTACTGTCAAAGTGCTACCGATTCCTCACGGTAACGAAATTATTTCTAATGTCCGGATTAAACCTGGCGGCGATCTCTTCAAAGAAGCTGCGGAAGCAGGTGCTAAAGGTTTAGCTTACATTCGCGTGCGCGATGACGGTGAAATTGACACAATTGGCGCCATTAAAGACAATCTCACTGCTGAACAAAAGCAAGAATTATTGCAACGTACAGGTGCAACAGCAGGGCACTTGTTACTTTTTGGTGCTGGTGATACTGTAACCGTTAATAAAACTTTAGATCGATTGCGACAATTCATTGGACGCGAATTAGGGCTAATTGACCCTGATAAAATTAACTTACTGTGGGTGACAGATTTTCCAATGTTTGAGTGGAACGCTGAAGAAAAGCGTTTAGAAGCACTCCATCACCCATTTACCGCACCGCATCCTGATGATTTACACGATCTTAAAACCGCCCGCGCCCAAGCGTATGATTTGGTATTAAATGGTGTCGAAGTTGGTGGTGGAAGTTTGCGGATTTATCAACGCGAAATTCAAGAACAAGTTTTTACCGCGATTGGGCTTTCGCAAGCGCAAGCACAAAACAAATTTGGCTTTCTTTTAGAAGCGTTTGAGTATGGGACACCACCACATGGCGGAATTGCTTACGGTTTAGATCGTTTAGTAATGTTGCTTGCTGGCGAAGAGTCGATCCGTGATGTGATAGCGTTTCCAAAGACACAACAGGCGCGGTGTTTGTTAACCGATGCACCTTCGAGTGTAGATGATAAGCAATTGAAGGAATTGCAGGTTGTCTCAACGTATAAGCCTAAAGCTTAGTTTGGTAATGGGTAACTGGTAATAAGTAACAAATTGATGCAACTCCAATTACCGATTACCAATTAGCAATTACCGTTACTGATTTTCAGCATTAGGACGACCGACAATATAGTTTGTCGCTTCTACATTCGGAGTTAGTGGCTCAAGTCTACCTAAACGGACTAAGGCTTGATGAATCCATGCGGCTGCGCTGGCGCGGCTTAGTGGTTCGGTAGGATTCAAAACACGTACGCTTGGATAATTAACAACAACATTGGCTTCAGTTGCTCTAGCGACATCTTCTACTGCATTAGGAGGAATTTGTGCAGCATCGGTGTAGTAATTGCTAACAATTTCAGCAGGTGGACGACTAACTGCTGCTTGAGTTTCAGATGGTGTTGTCGTTTCAGGAGGAGTAGCTTGTGCTGGTGCGACTTGACTCACCGCACTAAATACAGGTTGCATCAAAGATGCGATCGCAAATGGAATTGAGCCTCTTCTGGCGCGGCGAGTCGCTGGCGTTGTTTGCCCTGGAGTTGTTTGTGGTGCTGTGGCTGCTGTTTGTGCGGGTACTAAATTCAATCCCCGCATTAGAATAACTAATGCTTCTGCTCGTTCAATTTCCTCTTCAGGTAAAAAATTGTTATTCTCTGTGGCTTGCATAAAGCCTTGTTCGTAAGCTTCTTCAATTGCTGGATTTGCCCAATAACCTTGGGGAACATCATTAAACGTACTCGCACTAGGAATCTCTCTTACTTGTTCGGTACTAAAAGCCTTGCGTACGAGTGCTGCAAATTCATCGCGTTGCACAGCTTGTTCAGGTCTAAATGTACCGTCAGGATAACCAGCAATGATATTTCGTGCTGTTAAAGATTCAATGAAAGGTTGCGCCCAATAATTTTGCGGCACATCAGGAAATGTTGTTTGTGCTGTTGCTGGGGCAATGCTAACCATCGGAGCAACTACGGTTAATCCTAAAGTTAATGAAGCGATATTTTTTACTGAAAATAAACTATGCATTCTGGAAAATGCCCTCCTAATCATAGGATTTCTTAATCTAAAAATAACTTTATTGTTATTAAGTCTGCTCTCTCTCTCTCGATAGAAAGATTTTTATCTTCTTTAAAATATGCTGGAAAAAGAAGTAAGGTTTTTATTTTTATGAGTATTCTTAATTTTTTATTGAACTGTTGTTAGTTTCATCATCACGTAAAAATCTGCCTTTACATAGATATTTACTCTGTAACTAAAGACTGAATATAAGTTGTTGGAGAAGTTACCCTCTAAGAAAATGATGAATTTTTTTTGATATTTATGAGTGAATGCCTTGTTTTGACAATGTATTGAATTTAATACATACCTCCTTAAGATAGGAATTTGCATCCAATCTATTTACAACCAAAGAAAGATGGATTAATACGATAACTTTCTAGGCTAGTTATATATGAAATCGTCAGGAGGTTGCATCATGGTTCTTTACAAACTGGAAGACTTTGATTCTGACTATAGCTCTAGTTTTGATGACAACGATATCAAAGGATTCGATGTCTACACAGACGTAAATAATGAAAATGTTGGTACTGTCAAAAATATATTGGTAGACGAAGCAGGACACTTTCGCTACTTTGTTGTTGACACAGGCTTTTGGATTTTCGGCAAGGAAGTATTACTACCCGTTGGTCGTGCGCGGATCGACCAAAGTGCAAGAAGAGTAGTTGCATCAGGATTAACGAAAGAACAAGTCGAAGCATTACCAGAATTTAGTGATGACTTACGCGTAGATTACGATTATGAAGAGCGCGTACGTGGAGTTTATCGCCCTCAAACCTTAGAATCAACTGCACCGCTAGATACACCTACAGCTGCTACAGCAGGTGTTGCTCCTAGAATGGATACAACAGAATACAACAGAGATACCTACGACTACCAGTACGATGCTGATTTGTATGATATGAATCGACAAGATCAGCAATCGCTTAAGCTTTATGAAGAGCGGTTAGTTGCAAACAAGACTCGTAGAAAAGCTGGAGAAGTATCGATCGGTAAAAAGGTTGAGACAGAAACTGCTCAAGTTTCCATTCCAGTAGAGAAAGAAAAAGTTGTTGTTGAACGCACGACTCCTACTAATACTAAAGCCGTGACTTCTCCTGGAACTGATGCTTTCCGTGAAGGTGAAGTTGCACGCGTAGAGTTGCATGAAGAAGCAGCAGATGTTCAAAAAGAAGCTTTTGTGCGTGAAGAAGTCAAAGTGAAGAAAGTAACTGAACAAGAGACTGTCAATGCACAAGAGACAATTCGTAAAGAAGAGTTGGATCTAGGTAAATCAGGTAACTTAGACGTTGACAACAGAAGATAGATCGCTTTAGAAGTGTCAGTGCGTTTGATTCCTTGAAGCAATAAAAGTAATAAGTCCTTAGTTTCGACTAAGGGCTTTTTTCTACACTAATTTTCAATAGACTTCTTGCAATTATGGGTAGGTGAGGACACCCACCCTACAAATTCAGATGAATTCAGCTTTTGTGGGTTAGGCATCTTGCCTGACCAGAGTAAAAATGTGATATTGCAAGAGATTTAATAGCTTGGTAAAAGTTTAACCGTAGTAACTCGGTTCATTGCCAGGTTTCCACTTAATATTGCATCCAATACTAGGTTTTTGGTTAGAATCAATCGATTTTTCAGCTAATAGCGCATCAATTGCTGCTCGTAAATCTTTGCCGGTAACTGGTATACTGTTACTTGGTCGGCTATCATCTAACTGACCGCGATAGACTAACTTTTGATCAGCATCGAATAAAAAGAAATCTGGCGTACAAGCTGCTGTATAAGCTTTTGCTACTTCTTGGCTTTCATCAAAGCATACAGGAAATAAGAACCCAGTTTCTTCAGCCATTGCTTTTAATTGTTCTGGTGCATCGTCTGGGTATTTGTTGATATCGTTAGAGCTAATCGCAACAATTCTCACATTGCTATTAGCATAGTCTTGTCCTAAGTTGGCGAGTTCTGACTTGACATGCTTGACAAATGGGCAGTGCTGACAGATAAACATTACTAGCAATGGCTTTCCAGCAAAACTTGATAGCGAAATCGTTTTTCCAGTCACGACATTTGGTAACTCAAAGTTTGGTGCTTGAGTTCCTAAAGGCAACATTGTTGAAGCAGTTTTTACCATAATGCAGTTGCTCCTGCAAGTTTTGCATTTTAAAGGATTTGTTGATAGGGAGTTTTATTTTTATAGTAGTATCAAGGCGATTTAATTACTGACATCATGATTCTTGTTAATCGGGAATTGGTCATGGGTAATGGGAAATAGTGACTCTTGAAGTGCGAATCGCGGTTAATAACCTGGTGGATGTTGAAAGCCAATGATCTGGTGCAAGTGTTGGGTAATTTGCACCACCGTTGAGTGACAATTTGCATTCCTAAAAGTTTCTTTCAAGTCCATCTGTGTTCTCCTATTTCCAGTATCTCAGTGACTCTCTTGCTTCAAATTTCGATGCGTTTGCCCTGCTAGTCACTCATTACTATTCTCTCGCTCCATATGATACGCTAGAGGGTTTGTTACCCCCTAGCCCTGAACTATGGCAGGAACTACACAAATTTATCAGTACAAACCACTGTATAAGCCTAACCAATTGCTTTATGGTACTGGGCAAACCGCAGTTGTAACAGGATGGACAATGAAACAGGCGATCGCCAAAAAACTCCATCCCCACGAATATGCTGCGATCGGACAGTTGTATTCTCCTACGCGGGGTATTAGTTTCCTGATTCGCAATTTACTCGCCAACCCTCATGTCCGCTTTTTGGTGGTACTAAACGCTACAAAAGAAGACAGAAACGCTGGTGCGGGAATGTGTCTATTAGACTTTTTTCGGTATGGATTCGAGAAAGGTTATAGCGATACTGGGCGCGAAACTTGGGTAATTCGCTCTAAAATTACGGGTTATATTGATATTGAAATTGCAGCGGAAGCCCTCGAAAAATTACGACAATCTATTGAATGGCAAGAGGCTTTTTCAATTAATGAAGCTGTATCTCACGTACAGACTTACGCTTCAAAAGATGTAGAACCGTGGGGAACATTTTTAGAATTTCCGATTACTGAAGTTGAACCCACTGTTTTACCAGGAGTGCGTTACGGTCATCGAATTGAAGGAAAAACGATTGCTGAAACTTGGGTAAAAATTATTCATCGCATCAAAACGACTGGTACAATTCGCCCCACAGGTTACGATGGGCAATGGCAAGAATTAATTGATTTGCTGGCGATCGTCACCGACGAACCCGAAGATTTCTATTTTCCTGAACCGAATTATTTACCATGTAGTAAAAATTTTATTCAAGAATATATATCCCAAATTTTAGACGACGCACCCTATCAAGAAGGCGTGAAATACACTTATGGGCAAAGATTGCGATCGCACTTCGGGCGCGATCAAATTGAACAAGTTATTCAAAAACTCATTGCAGATATTGACTCAGCTAGAGCCGTGATGTCTCTATGGGATGTAGAAGATCATGAAGATAATAGTAGTCCCCCGTGTCTAAATCACATTTGGGTAAGAATTGTTGAAAATGAACTTGCTTTAACCGCAACTTTTCGCAGTAATGATATGTTTTCCGCATGGGCTGCAAATGCAATGGGCTTAAGAGCTTTACAACAACACATTCGTAACGAAATCGCTCATCGTTCGGAACATAACTTACACATGGGACCCTTAATTACAATTAGTCAAAGTGCTCATATATATTCCGATTGCTGGGAAAATGCAGAGCAAGTTATTCAAACTCAATATCCTAAAATTTATCAACAAAGAGACTACACAGATCCTGCAGGTAGCTTTGTCATTAATATTCAAAATGACCAAATCGTTGTCGAACACATGACACCTGGAACCGGAGAAGTTGTTAACTGCTACTTTGGTAAATCAGCAACACAACTGTATCGACAAATTGCAGCAGCTTGTCCAGGATTACAAGTCGAACACGCAATGTATTTAGGAACCGAATTACAAAAAGCACAAATGGCTTTATCTTTACAACAAGACTATCAACAAGATAAACCTTTTATACTTGTTACCTCGTACAAGTAAACATTATTTAACCTTAAAGCATATTTACTTTGAAAAGCTGTATCAAGAACTATATCTATCAATATTTCAAATTACTACTATTTTTTAGCAAACAGGAGTATTCTAGGCACATGTGGAAATTCAAACTAGGAAACCTTAGGAAGGAAGATAGATTTCCTCAAGTTTTGTCAGCCGAAGCAATACGATTGAATGCAGCTATTACTAAAGTTAAGCAGAGAGGGTTAGAACCAGATCTTGACTCAGAGATACAAGAAATTATTAGGGACATGATAGTTTTAATGCCTTTCGCCAAAAAGTTCAGAGAAATAGGACAAGCCGTACAATCTTTTTGTTCTCAACAGGACTACTTATCTACCTCTGAAACTAAAATAGCAGAACGACAAATCTTTTCACTTTACTTTGAATTAGAATCAGATAAGTCTTTTCAAAAGTTTTACAAAGCCTTGAAGCAGCAAGGGATATCAGAGTTACCATTCCTTAAAGATTAGACATAAAAGAATTCACGTATTTCTTTACTTATTTTCAAATGTGTCCTACGGGGAATACTGAAAAATCACACTTTAGCTAATGTTACAACTTGAGGCTGGTCTTGATATTTA
This sequence comes from Gloeocapsopsis sp. IPPAS B-1203, assembly GCF_002749975.1. Taxonomy (NCBI): domain Bacteria; kingdom Bacillati; phylum Cyanobacteriota; class Cyanophyceae; order Chroococcidiopsidales; family Chroococcidiopsidaceae; genus Gloeocapsopsis; species Gloeocapsopsis sp. IPPAS B-1203. The sequence continues at coordinate 72,763 of NZ_PEIG01000020.1, forward strand.
CCTTTGCGAGTTTCATAGCTTGTCGCGCAGGGTTCTCCCTCTAAAAAGAGTAATTGTACTACACCTTCTGATGCATAAATACGACAATCTGCACTTGAAGAATTGGAAAATTCTAAAGTCAAATGACCGCGCCATGCCGCTTCGGCGGGAGTTAGATTGGCTATAATGCCACAACGCGCATAAGTACTTTTACCTATGCAGATGACTGTAATATTCTCTGGAACTGCTAATCTTTCTAGTGCAACTCCTAAACCATACGAGTGTGCAGGCAAAATAAAATAACTGCCATGACTATCTGTATGCAGTTGCGTTGGCTCTAAATTCTGCGGGTTAAAATTTTTAGGATCGATGATTGTTCCAGGAATATGGCGAAAAATACGGAACTCGACTGGTGAAAGTCGAATATCGTAACCGTAGGAAGATAGACCATAGCTAATCACAGGTCTTGCCAGTGTATCTTCTTGTAATTGGCGAATTAAAGTAGGCTCAAAAGGTGCAATCATACCCTTTTGCGCCATTTGTGAAATCCAAATGTCGTTTTTAATCACAGCTATTCAGAGTCAAGCGCAACCAAAATACTAGAATATCTTGATATGGTTATTATGGGCGATCGCTTCTGCGTACTTGAGTAATTTGATCGGCAACATCAAGCAGCGGTTGCGGCATTTCGGGTCCTGTGAGAATAATGTCTACATGACTAGGGCGTTGCTCTAATAAAGCTAAGACTTCTTCTAACGCAATCAATCCGAAGTTAATCGCCAAACTTAGTTCATCTAAGACGACTAAAGAATATTTGCCCTCTAAGACAACTTGCTGTGTATGTTGCCACAATTGATGCAACGATTGGTTTTCAGCCTCATCTAATTGTGGTGTATCAATATAGCGTGGTAAGTCGCAGCGAATCCAATCTAAATGCTGTCCTAACCGCGTTGGATGTTTGTGTCCTTGATTAATCCCGCCTTTGAGGAACTGCACTACCAGAACTGGGGTTCCTTGTCCAGCAATTCGCAAAGCTTGTGCCATCACGTTCGTAAAAAAACTGCGGTGCGAACAAGTAAATACTTGCACCAACCCTTCAACTGGATAAAGTGAACTGCAAGTTGAATTTAAGGCTGGATTTTCAAGCTGGGCAACCATAGCGCAATTTTGAGTGAGGTGTGAGGACTAACAGCCAGATATATAGTGTACTTCTTCTGTTTGTCCTTTAATAAAACACTAGATATGCTTTTACGTCAACTGTCATAGAGTAGTAGTTTAACCCAAGATGTTGCAATCGCACTGCTTCCGCCAATCCAATATGTGCTGTATTCTAATCAAGGTCTTATATGGCAACAGCAATGTCCTGGCAACGTCCAGATAATCGACAATCTCACCAAATGCGTCCTCATAGCTTTGAGCTTGGCTTTACACGCTTCGCGGCTGCATCAGTACTAGCTAAATGCGGCGACACTCAAATCTTATGTAACGTTTCAATTCAGCCAGGAGTCCCCAGATTTTTAACCGACACAGGACGAGGGTGGTTAACCGCAGAATATCGAATGCTACCTGGTGCAACTCCCCAACGGCAAGAACGAGAATTTATGCGACTCTCAGGACGTACTCAAGAAATTCAACGATTGATTGGACGCAGCTTACGCGCTGCACTCGATTTTGAAGCCTTGGGAGAACGGACAGTTACAGTTGATGCAGATGTGTTGCAAGCAGATGCTGGGACTCGTACCACGGCAATTAGTGGCGGGTTTGTTGCTTTGGCACACGCGATGGATAGGTTATTACAACAAGGAGTTTTAACGCGATCGCCAATTGTTCATCAGATAGCTGCGGTTTCGGTAGGATTGTTGCAAGGTGAGCCTTTCTTAGATTTAAATTATGTTGAAGACGTCGCCGCCGAAGTTGATTTCAATGTTGTCATGAACGAAAATCTCGGCATCATCGAAGTTCAAGGAACCGCAGAATCAGGAACTTTTAGTCGTACCCAAATGAATCAAATTATGGACTTTGCAGAAAAAGGAATTCAGGAATTATTAGAAGCTCAACGTCAAGCACTTGGTGGTGTGGAATTCTAAAAAAAATTAATAATTACTGGCTTCAGAGGCTAGTGAGGATACAACGCTCACAGCAGTTGAGTAGAGAATCGATGCTCTACTCAGCGAAAAATTTTGGTAAATTCAAGTAACGACTGCAACAAAATTGTTCTAGTCCACTCAATTAACTAATACAGAACATAGCGAAAAATTAAGAATATTTGCATTTAAAGTAGCAGCGATCGCAGTTTTCCCCAACTAAAACTCTTGCCCAGCCTAACTTATAGCCTTTCATCGTTGTGATTAAGTGACGTTTTATCTACCGTTCTCACCTACCAATATCTTTGAGACAATTAGAGTCTCATAAACGCCATAAACAAACTGATAGTCATCAGCACAAGGGAGACAACTTTATGAAATTGGCTTACTGGATGTATGCAGGTCCAGCCCACATTGGTACGCTGCGCATCGCCAGTTCGTTTAAGAATGTCCACGCTATTATGCACGCCCCTTTGGGCGACGACTACTTTAACGTGATGCGCTCGATGTTAGAGCGTGAAAGAAATTTTACTCCAGTCACCGCGAGTATTGTCGATCGTAATGTACTAGCGCGTGGTTCTCAAGAAAAGGTAGTAGACAATATTACCCGCAAAGATGCAGAAGAACATCCTGATTTGATTGTGCTGACACCAACTTGCACATCAAGTATTCTGCAAGAAGATTTAAATAACTTTGTCGAACGTGCCTCAATTGAAGCAAAAGCTGATGTGATGCTAGCGGATGTGAACCACTATCGCGTTAACGAATTACAAGCAGCAGATCGAACCCTCGATCAAATCGTTCAGTACTACATTAATAAAGCCCGTCGTAGAGGCGAATTACCGACAAGTAAAACTGAAAAACCTTCAGTTAACATCATTGGTAGTTCTACCCTTGGTTTTCACAATCAGCACGACTGTACTGAGTTAAAGCGACTCATGGCTGACTTGGGTATTACAGTTAATGCAGTGATTCCTGAAGGGGCTTCAGTTCACGAATTAAAGAATTTACCCCGCGCTTGGTTTAACTTAGTGCCATATCGCGAACTCGGTTTAATGACAGCGCGATATTTAGAACAAGAATTTGAAATGCCGTATGTGGATATTACACCGATGGGTGTGGTAGAAACAGCACGATGCATTCGTAAGATTCAGCAGGTAATTAACGCCCAAGGTGCGGCTGTTGATTACGAGGAGTTTATTGAAAACCAAACGTTGTATGTTTCCCAAGCAGCTTGTTCTCACGTTCGATTGACTGTCAAAATTTAACAGGTAAAAAAGCTGTGGTATTTGGCGATAATACTCACGCAGCGGCGATGACGAAGATTTTGGCGCGCGAAATGGGGATTCATGTTGTTTGGGCGGGAACTTACTGTAAATACGACGCAGATTGGTTCCGCGAACAAGTCAGTGAATATTGCGATGAAGTGATTGTTACTGATGATAACGGTGCAATTGGCGATGCGATCGCTCGCGTAGAACCGTCGGCAATTTTTGGTACGCAAATGGAACGTCACGTCGGTAAGCGTCTGAATATCCCTTGCGGTGTCATTGCTGCACCAATTCACATTCAAAACTTCCCAATTGGCTACAAGCCATTCTTAGGTTACGAAGGCACAAACCAAGTTGCCGATTTGGTTTACAATTCCTTCACTTTAGGCATGGAAGATCACTTGCTAGAAATCTTCGGCGGACATGATACCAAAGAAGTAATTACCAAGGGAATTTCTGCAGATTCGGATTTGAGTTGGAACAAAGAAGCGCAAGCTGAACTTAATAAAGTTCCTGGTTTTGTGCGGGGGAAAGTCAAGCGCAACACTGAAAAATTTGCGCGCGATCGCGGTTTAAGCGAAATTACACTCGAAGTAATGTACGCAGCGAAAGAAGCTGTAGGTGCATAAGTTTGGGGTGGGCTTTTGCCCACTCTATGCTGCGATTGCTCCAAACACAAGACAACCTATTACAATCCGGAAAACGAGTGGTAGTTTGCAGACACTGGCGATGATGACAATGACGGTTGCCGCGATCGCACTCAATGTTTGTCGTGGTGTTTGACTCAAATCAACGACACCACTAATTGCCATAACTAAAATCACGGCGAAGGGAATATGATGCAGCCAAAATTGCATTGGTTTTGTTGCCCAAATACCGACGCTACGCATTAAGTATGTACCTAAGCCAGATAGTAGAATGATGATCCAGATGTTCATGTTAACGAACCTTACTAGATACAGAGATTGGAGATTAAGAGGATTTTTGTAATGTTGCTACGGCTGCGACTCCAAGGATGGATACGAGAATACCGAGGGTACTGATGTTTTGGAGTGTTAATACTAGGACAATACCTGTGAGAATTGTGAGAAGTGTTTGTTGATTCCAATTGATGCTATCGATGAGCAGGCAAATAAACAAGCTGGGGAGGGCGAACTGTAACCATTGCGCTGGGATTTGTTGTCCTAGTTGACAGCCGATCCATGTGCCGAGAATCCAGGAAAGCCAGCAAAACAGGTGAATGCCAGTGTAATAATGCCACGATTGGGGTTTGTGGGAGACATCTAAGGCAAAGGCTTCATCTGTGAGTCCATGTGCCAGAAATAGCTGCTGTTTGCGGTCAAATCGATTGAAAATAGGGTTAATTGCTAAACTCATGGGAATATGCCGTAGGTTCATCAGCAGCATTGTGAGGACAATACTGAACCAAGGAAGATTTTGTCTAATTCCTTCAAGTGCAGCAAATTGCGCCGCACCAGCATACACCCAAACAGACATGAGTACAGCCGCAGCATCCGAAAGCCCCGATCGCGTTGCTAACGCCCCAAAACTAATTGCAATTGGGACATATCCTACACCAACTCCTAATGCACGATTGATCCCTTTGAGAAATTCTTGCATAGGTGACAATTACCTATTACCAATTACCACCCCTCAGTTTACGTAGCGCGAATCAATTCTGTCTTGAACGTTATTGCCCTCTATACTGATATTGCCCTGGTGTGACACCTGTGATGCGTTTGAAGTGTCGTGTTAAATGACTTTGATCGGCAAAACCTGTGTTGTGGGCTACTTGGGAAATCGCACATCCTTGCGCTAAGAGTGTTTTGGCACGCGCAATGCGGATCTGTGTTAAATATTCGTGGGGTGGTAAACCAGTACACTTGCGAAACGTGCGAATTAAGTAAAACGGACTCAAGTTAGCAACGCGGGCGATCGCATCTAAGGAAATATTTTCTGCGTACTGTGCTTCTAAGTATTCTCGCACTCGCTGTACAGCATGAGGTTCTTGACTTACACTACTCCATATTGGGCGTTTTCCTGAGTGGCGTGTCACCAATTGTGCGAATGTCCACAATACGCAAGAGTCTTTTTCTAAAGTGCAAGTCTGTTTTTCTAAAGTGTGATGTAATTGGAGAATCCATCGCGCTAGTTGACAATCTTGAATGACGGCGATCGGAAAGTAAGGATTTGAGGTTTGTTGCGCATCCGAGGTAGCTTGTTGTAAAAGTTTGACATCTGGATACAACATCCGATAAGTCCAACCAATATCAAGACTTGCAGCACTACCCGTATGAACTTCCCCAGGATTGATAACAACTACACTACCTGTAGGAGCAACGTGTTTCTCTCCCTGATAACTAAACGCCTCTGCACCTTGCTCAATTACACCAATAGCAAACGTATCATGCGCGTGTCTAGAAAAGGAATGCGTGATATATCTGGCGTGCAGTAATTCTAGATGACTTAGTGCTACTTGCTCGCGCCAAAATTTGATTTTCTCCTGCTTGGCAGGTGCTTGCACAACGTGATGCCTTGACTTGGATTTAATCTTGAGGATATTTCCTAAATGGTTCGCCAATCACGGTTTCTTTTGATGGATCTTTTGGTGTCGCGGCTGGAAATTCTAAGGGTTCGCCAAAAATCGTCTCGATTGCCGTATCACGGGTTGAAGTTTGCTCTCTAAACGGCGCAGCTTTCGGTTTTGGTTGCGATACAGGTTTTTTTGTTTCTTTTATCGGTGTAGAAACAACTCCTAAGCGAATTTGAATTTGTGGCCCTGATTGTGCTAAACGAACTGTTACGCCATCTCTCACTGGCATTTTTGTAATGCGTCTATCGTCAATAAAAGTGCCATTTGCACCCAAGCTAATAATTTCCCAGTCGCCATTAGTGCAACGTAACTCAATATGTTTGCGAGAGACAACCGCGCTGTATAACACAACATTATTATCAGTGGCACGTCCTACGCAAATAACAGATTCTTCGGCAAATGTCCAATGTTGAATCGGGGTCGAATGCAGCGGGTGTAGGAGAATGAGTGTAATCACTTTGTAAATTAAAGTTGAAATTAATTAGGATATTTGAAATAAGAAAGTAACCAAGTCTCCCTTACCGAGGGCAATGCGATCGCCTGCACGCAATCGATGGCGATCGCCTGGTTGCAGTGGTTTACTGTTGATATAAGTTCCATTAGAACTGCCGACATCTTCAACAAAGTAGGCATCTCCTTCAATGCGAATATCCGCATGAATTCGCGAGACTATCTCTGAATTGGGAAATCCAGACACATCAATATCTGGAGGAATTTTGTCATTGGGCTTACCAATGTGAATCACAGCCAAATTTTGCGGCAATTCTATGTTTGTATCTGTTTGAACGTGCAACAATTTTATTGTTTGCTGCTGTAATTGGGTTTTGGAACTACCTGTAGATGATGAATTTGGGGTTGTGCTAATAAGCTCCACATTACTTACAGGAGTCGTAGGTGATGGAGTAGCTGCATCTGGTGATGTTTCTGATTGTGATGTCGGTGTTTCTACTGGTTCTACTAAGTAACTCTGACTTGATGTTTCTGCACTTGGTTGTGCACTAATTACCAAGCGCTGTGGTTCTACAAGTGGCTCAGGAGTTTCTAATTCTGGAATTTCATTGCCAACATCCGTACTGATCTCACCTGCGAAAATTTCTTCTGTTGCTCGACTTGCTTTTAAGTTAAAACCACATTGACCGCAGAAACTTGCGTCTGTTTGTACCGTTGCTCCACAATTAGGACAACTTGCGGTAGCAGGTAAAGGAGTATAGCAAGCCTCGCACGTTTGCGCTCCGTCGGGGTTGGAGTGATTACAGTTAGGACAGACAATCATGAATTCTTTCCATCAAAATTGAGCGTCGAGTTTGCTTAACCGAACATACTACGTCAAATTTTAGTCATTAATTTAGGATTCAGCAGCAGTAGAAACCTGTAACTCTTCCCCCGCATCTCGATCGAGTAGCCACCATAATTCTCCTTGGGGTTGAATTAAGCGGCTAGGATAACTAAAGTCGTCAGCATCAGTTGCAAACACTTGCGCTAAAGCAGATTTTTTGTCTGCACCAGCAACTACAAACATCACACATCGTGCGTGATTAATCAACGGCACTGTAAATGTAATTCGGGGTTCATTCTGCTTGTTGCCAACGGCTATCAAGCCGCTTGCTTGCAATGCCTCAGTGTGCGGAAACAAAGACGCAGTATGTCCATCGTCTCCCATACCTAGCAAAATAATATCAAACTGGGGAAACTCCCCACCACTGGTTTGAAAGAGCGTTTGGAGATGTTCTTCATACTTGCTGGCAGCGACTGCCGGTTCAACTTCATTTGTAGGAATTGGGTGAATGTTTTCTTCAGGAAGATTAACGCGATCCAACCAAGCTTGGCGTGCCATGAGTTGATTGCTATTAGGGTCATTTGGTGGCACATAACGTTCATCGCCCCAGAATACGTGAATTTTATCCCAAGGTAGCTGTTGCGCGGCGATCGCCTCATACAAAGGCTTAGGTGTACTTCCTCCAGATAACGCAATTGTACACATCCCACGCTCGGCGATCGCATGAGTCATCTTAGTGACAGTTAAATGCAGCGATCGCTCAATTAATGCTGGTTTATCTGATAAAACTTCAATTTTCATCGCTTAATATTAATTTGCTCCAGCATTAACATACTGGAACTTTTAAATTTTAGTTTTATATTCTGGTAATTATTAAATAATATTTCTTTTTATATCTCTTTACATAACACAAAAATATATACTCTGTATAATTTCTTATCCTCCAGTCAAAATATGCAAACAATTGATTCATCAAGCAGAGCATGCAAAAACTCATAAATTTTTGCCTCAGTAATATCACTTAAAGCTCTTATCCTGCTTCGTTTGATTCATTAGAGCGAGTTTGAAAATTGCTGGTGAGCAGTAAGAATTAAAATAGGATTGTACTGCTTCTATTTGTTTGAATTTTGTGATGCGTTGCCCTCGATGTTTACAAAACGTCAACGAAACAATTCAACGCTGTCAGTGTGGGTTTGCGCTTGATGATGTAACATCAGCAGATTTAAAAGATTGGTTTGCCGAAATAAAACAAATCTTAGAAAATGCGTATACTGCTGCACCGACACCCTGGCAGCAATCGGGTAAAAGCGGCACATTTGAGGAGTGGACAAGACTTCGTGTGGCAAACATAGCAGCAGTGAATCAACCAGGCAAGTATCTTGATATTGGTTGCGCCAATGGATACTTGCTAGAGTGTCTAGTTGCATGGTCGCGGCTGAAGGGAATTGAGTTAACACCGTACGGTCTAGACTATTCAGTAAAACTAGTTGCCTTAGCTCAGGAACGTCTATCAACTTATGCTGATAACATTTATGTCGGTAATGCTTGGAATTGGACTCCACATCAACGCTTTGACTACGTGCGAACTGAACTGAATTATGTACCGCGTAATTATCAAAAACGTTTTGTTGAGCGATTGATAGCGGAGTTTGTTGCTAAGGATGGTCGGTTGATCATTTCACAATACCGCAGCCGCTGTGATGATTTGAGGCAAGGCTGGATTGATTGTGATTTAGTCGGGTGGGGTTTTGAAGTTATTGAGATTCATTCGGGTTATAGCGAAGGTGGTTTAGAATTATGTCGTGTAGCGGTTTTGCAGCCGTAAACGCATAGATCAGCAGGATAACATAAGAATCGCTGTACTTGACTGTAGAAAGCTGGTTGAGTTCGAGAGGTTGTCTGCGGCAGGTGAACGGCACCGTTATTGTTTTAGATAATTCAGCGTGAGTTCTATAAATTCAGTTCCAGAACATTTAATTGTATTTACGCGCTATCCAGAGCCAGGAAAAGCAAAAACAAGATTAATCCCAGTATTAGGAGCTACAGCAGCAGCCCAGTTACAACGGCAAATGACTGAGCATACACTTTTACAAGTCAGCAAATGCGATCGCTCGCTAACAGTAGAAGTGCGTTTTGCTGATGGTAATTTAGAATTAATGCAACAATGGCTAGGTCATTCTCTTGACTATCAACCTCAAGGCGAAGGTGACTTAGGTGAAAAAATCAAGAGTGCTTTATCTGCGGCTTTTGCGCGTGGTAGTCAACGAGTTGTGACTATTGGCACTGATTGTCCTGGTGTAACCGCAGAGTTACTTGCAACGGCTTTTCATCAATTGCATGAATACGATCTAGTTCTTGGTCCAGCAATCGATGGTGGATATTATTTAATTGGTGTTAATCGGCTGATTGCAGAACTTTTTAATGGTATTTCTTGGGGAAGTAGTGAGGTTTTGCAACAAACACAAGCGATCGCCCAAAAGCTGAACTTATCGGTTGTCATGCTTCCTCCTTTAGCAGATATTGATCGCCCTGAAGATTTAGTCGTGTGGGAGCAAATTGCTCGTCAAACTTCAGATAGTAGGGGTCAGAGAGCCGAGGTCTGAGATCGGGGTTAAAAGCGAGATTTGAGCAATGACTCCGAACATCTTGAGTATCCTAGCCATGTACAACAGCTAATTACTTCTAACAACTGATTTGGGAAATTGCTTTTTCAAAGCCGGAAACACAGGACAAGGCGATCGAGTTTCAAAATTCTCTGGTTTACTCCAGGTAAAAGGAGCTTTTTGAGCTGCCGACATCCACAATAAACGTTTAGCTCGTGTCATCGCAACGTACAGTAAACGATATTCCTCAGCAGTTTTGAGTTGTTTTGCTTGTTCACTTGCTGCCGTAACATTAGGTAAAGGAAATTCTTCATGCAGTGCAGCACGAATTTGGGCACGGGCGACTTCTGCAAGCGTAAAGTCGCCGAGAAATTTAACTTGCGGTGGTATCCAGAAACTTCCAGGAATCAAGTTTTCGTGTAAGAACGGGATAAACACATAATCCCAGTCTAGCCCTTTAGCTTTGTGCATCGTAATGATCGTAACTTGACCAGGACGAGTGTAGCGTGCCTCAACTTCTTCGGTTTCGACTGGTTCAAAGCGTTCAGAACTGACAATTTCATTCAAGACAAATATTGCCTCACTAGAACTATTGCCAGTAATTTGTCGCGAAACTCGTTCAGCTAGTTTGTCAGCAGTGGCTAGTTCTGCTTGGTCGTATTTGAGTTCAGAAGCGATAAACGCAATTAGTTGATAGTAAGGTAACTCCATCCGCGCACGCAGCATACTGCAGCATAAGTTCCGCGCTTGTAGCGCCGCTTCAGATGAGGGTGGATCTAAAGGTCCAGGATAGAGAAATTGTTCAGGGACACTCGCCAGTGCATTGAGGTCTTGTGTGGGAATCAGCTGACGCTGGACGAGAACTTCTAGCGCGGCTTTTAAGTAGTCAGAAGAATGGGGGCGATCAAGAAATTGCAGCATTGCCAAAATTTCTGCCGGAACGTGTGAGTGGCGATCGCTTTCTGAGACTTCATAAAGTGGTATGTTATGTTCGCGACAAATTGGTGTCAGTTCTGACACTAACCACCGTCCCTGGCGGTTTTCACGGACTAAAATCGCTGCACTGCTGTTGGGATTTTCTCCAAATAGCTCTATTAAACGTTTGCCAATTAATTCTGCTGTGTGGTGGATATCTCGTGGTGTGCATAGTTCTAATCCACGACCAACTGGGACAGGATTTGCATCAGGTTGCGGATCGCTATCAGCAACAGGTCGAATTTTTTGCATGCGAAATGGAAGTGCAACAGATTGTTTGTTCTGACTTCCATAAGCCTGATTGACCCAATTTAAAGTGAAATTCGCAGCTTCAATAATCATTTGACTACTGCGACCTGCTTGATCCATCGTTGCTAGTCGGTTCTGAGATCGGCACTCTTCACAAAAGGCGCGAAAATAGATCGGGTCAGCAGGTGTAAACGTTGAGTTAATGGCTTGATTAGGATCGCCAACACGAATCAAGTGTGGAGAAGCTTCTGGAGTATTAGGATCGCTAGCGAGAATTTCTAATAATTTGGTTTGTAGTGGGGTAGAGTCTTGCGCTTCATCTTCAAATACTGCAAACACTTGATTTTGCTCGAACTTACAAGCGTTAGGGTTTTCTAGTACGCGCAATGCTGCCAGAATCATGTCGTCGTAGTCGATCAAGTCACGCGATCGCATGAGATTTTCGTACTGTTCGTACAACCCAGCGGCAATTTCTAAAATTCCATAATCATCAGTTGTTTGCGTGCTTAATTTCTGTAGCTGTTGTGGTTGATAGCCCGAACTTTTTGCTTCATGAATCGCGGTAGCAGCTAAATCCGGTAAAACGTCGGTTCGCAGTACCGATTGACGACGTAACCTTTCGGTTTCTTCTCCATCAAAGTACAATCCTTCGAGTAATTGAGAATAACGTCGCGGATGGTTCGCAATCCACTGCTCAACGCACGTCCGAATTAACCGATGACCTTGATTAGGTGTAATCAGAGTGGCATTCTCTAGCTGTAAGCCTGATAAGTCAGGATGACGCGTGGCAATATTTAAGGCAAGCCCGTGGAGGGTGTGAACAACGAACCCAGTAGGAGGTAAGGATAATTCTTCACGCAGGTATTTACGCACTTTGGCTTTGATATTAGCTGCCGCTGAACGCGTAAACGTGACAATCACGATCTGGCGTCGGGCGTGGAGTTGGTAACGAGCGATCGCTAATGCCGCTGCTGCTGCCATTCCTGTAGACTTTCCCGCGCCTGGAACTGCACTGACTGCTAAAGCACCACCCTGCCAATCTGCCATTTGCTGTTGTCCAGAACGCAAGCTATTTCTAATTCGTTCCCAAGCCGCGATGCGGAGTGTAGAGGCAGGAGGAGGCAATGATAATTCGGATTCGGTATGAGTAAAATTCGCGTCTGGCATTTTTTAGAGGTTAGGGGCGAAGGGTTAGGGGCGAGGGCTGATAACCTTTAACCATTGATTTATGCGATCGCACCCTCTCCTTTTATTACACTGATAGTTTATAAATGACAAATTCTAAACATTTTCACTACTTTGCCTTGATTGCAGTCATTTTGGTTGGTGGGCTGCTGCGGTTTTGGCATCTAGATTTGAAGTCATTTTGGTTAGATGAAATTATTACAGCCTTATTCAGTCTGGGGCGAAACTACAATGACGTGCCTTTGAATGTTGTGTTTCCCGTAGAGGATCTGTCGCAAATTTTCAGTTTTAAGGCTGCGCTATCTTGCCCCCAGATTGCAGCAAATCTTGCTACTCAGTCTGTGCATCCACCACTATTTTTTTGTTTACTTCACAGTTGGGTACAAATACCTTGCGTCAGCATAGTGGATCGGGGTTTGGTGTGGAGTTTGCGATCGCTTCCGGCTTTATTTGGCGTTGCGGCGATCGCAGCAATTTACTGGCTGAATGCGATCGCCTTTTCACGCAGTGCAGGACTCGTAGCAGCAGCTTTTATGGCAGTTTCACCTTTTGCTGTGTATTTATCACAAGAAGCGCGTCATTATACATTGCCTATCCTGTTGATTACTTTATCACTCGTAGGACTAACCCAGATTCAAAAGGATTTAGTGCAACATAAGCTACGCTATTTTACTTGGTTGGGATGGATCGCGGTAAACTGTCTTGGTTTTTACACTCACTACTTTTTTATTCTGGCGTTCGTTGCTCAGGTAGTTACCTTACTTGCACTTATGTACTCGCGACGCCGTAGCTTGTCACGTTACAGCTTCTTAGCGATCGCTGTGTCAATTTTAGTGGTTGTCGCTAGCTTTATTCCGTGGTTGCTGGCGATGTTGAGTCACGCTAATCGTTCAGAAACAACATGGTTATCACAGTCAAATCCTATTGCTCCGATTTATCAAACCCTGGCTAGTTGGGTGCTAATGCTAATAGCGTTACCTGTGGAGAATCAGCCTTGGTGGATTGCAATTGTTGTCGCTTTGGTCATGATATTGTTCAGCATTTGGAGCGCACAGCTTATTTTCAGAGGTTTAAAGCAACTGTGGCATTCTCCAAAAACTCATTTATCAACAAAAATGCTATTGAGTTTTACAATAATTGTCTTACTAGAGATGTTCGTTATTGTTTACTTTTTAGGCAGAGATATCACAATTGCCCCGCGCTATAACTTTGTTTATTATCCTAGTTTTTGCGCTTTAGTAGGAGCAAGCCTGACTGTTCAAAATTTTAAATTCCAACTGCCTAATGCTAAGTATATTGTTATCGTTTTTGGGTTAATAAGTTCTATTTTTGTAGTGAATAATTTAGCTTTTCAAAAACCATTTAATCCTAAGCTTGTTGCTCAAAATATGAATTTAGAACCTACTATACCGCTGATGATGGTAGTAGGATATGAAACTTATCAAGATGTTGCCCTAGGATTAAGCTTCGCTTTAGCGTTAGAGAAAATCAGAGACGATCGCATTCCTACCCACTTGGCTTTTTTCGCGCGATCGCCAGGATATGAATTTGTTTGGCAAAAGCTGTCTACATCACTGTCACCCGATGCAACACAACTCAATTTGTGGGTAGTTGCTTCTGGATTAAGACGCCGTGCCTATCCTCCACAACTGACATTATCAAACAAGCAGTGTGCTATTGACACTACACAACACTACCGCATCGGTATTCCCTATCAGCTTTATCGCTGTAATTAGTTATATTTTTTTCTAAAGACTAAGAAGCATCTTGCTGCTGTGCTTTGAGATCGCGTTCCATCTGCGCCATAATCGCGTTTCTTACCCATTCCGATTTGTCGGGAAGCGATCGCACATATTTATCAACTTCTACGGGCAAGCGAATCGCTAATGGAGACGCTGCTAGTTCCATGCGATGCTTGACAAACTTTTGTGGATTTCCCCCTTCTTTTGCCATATTTTTTAATGTTTACGATAGATCTTCTTATGATAAAATATTTCTTATGAGTTGAAAGCCAGAGGAACTAAAGTTACCAGCTTACCCTCCTCTGGCTCAACCTCAGAACGTGAAGTATACACAAGATCTACAGCACACAAGGTCTACTGATAATGTATACGCGAGGTCTACAGAAACTCATGTATACAGGAGGTATATAATGCATTTTACCCAATCATCCAATTTTGCGATCGCTTCAACGGAAATAAATCAATATTTTTCTTCCAAGCTTCCCAAAAACCCAGTTGAACTCAAACCGCTTGTTGCTAAAAAAATTAAAGTTGAGCGCGTTGGATTTACCCGTAATGCCTCAAACACCCCGTATATTGTTTATCTAGTGGGAGAACGCCGCTGTTGTACGTTCATCAAACGCAAAGTTTTGACATCTTTAATTCAAAAACTGCTGAAACTCACGCATCGTATTACTGAAGCTATTCGCAGCCTTACACTCAACTCAACAAGAGGACTGCAAATTAAAACTATGTCCGATGCAGTCTGTATCAAGCATCATGATGTCGTGAAGTTTTTAGAGAACTACAACACCGTAGCACTAGAATCTATCACTCCTACTATCAATTGTGACTGTAACGATCGAGATGGAATATGCGTTCATGCGATCGCGCAGTTGTTTGTGACGTTAGGCGATCGCCTTCCTACTTTCACCTTTTCAGCCGAAGCACCGATTAAACCCGTACGTCCTTTAACAAACTTAAGATTTGCTAGACAACTCACCAATTAGTCACACAAAAACGATATCCAGTCTTTGTTACAAAAATCTTTTTGGTAGTAGATGCAATTCGCAAAAACTCAAATTGTTACACTAGCTCGATTTTCGCTAAAAAACGGCATAAACTACAAACAGAGACTTATTCTGTAGTCAAAGCTACAGTGAATAAAAGACTATTATGGTAGAAGCATCAGTACTACCCTTAGAGGCTCCTTCTCCTGCACACATCTGTCCCTTCGATCAAGCGTGTAGTTATCTAGAGCAAGCAGCCAAAGAATTACAACTCGACCCAGGCTTGTTAGCAGTTCTCAGTCACCCCCGCAAAGTTGTCACTGTTTCAGTTCCTGTGAAATTAGATAGCGGTGAAGTGCAAGTACTTGCAGGACATCGAGTGCAGCATAGTGATATCTTGGGACCTTATAAAGGTGGAATTCGCTATCATCCAGCAGTCACACTGCGCGAAGTATCAGCTTTGGCAATGCTGATGACGTGGAAATGCGCGTTGCTAGGAATTCCCTATGGTGGTGCTAAGGGAGGAATCGCGTTAGATCCAACTCGTTATAGTATCGGAGAGTTAGAGCGAATTACGCGTCGTTATACCAGTGAGTTAACTAAAGATATTGGTCCAGAGGTGGACATCCCTGCGCCTGATATGGGAACTTCTGCCCGCGAAATGGCGTGGATTATGGATACCTACTCAGTCAATGTCGGTCATGCAGTTCCAGGTGTTGTTACGGGTAAGCCAATTTCAATTGGTGGTTCGAGAGGGCGCGAACAGGCAACAGGACGGGGAGTAATGATCGTCGTGCGAGAAGCTTTAGCAGCACGAGGTCAGTCGCTGGTAGGAGCAAGAATTGCCATTCAAGGGTTTGGTAATGTTGGTAGCGCTGCAGCATTATTACTCCATGAAGCCGGAGCGAAAATTATTGCAGTTTCCACAGGTTCTGGTGGTCTTTTTTCAGAAAAAGGTTTAGATATTCCAGCATTAAAAAACTATGCAGTAGCAAACCGCAAGCGAATTTCTGGTTTTGCCCAAGGAACTCCAATTACAAATACGGAATTATTAACTTTGCCTTGTGATGTGTTGATTCCAGCAGCGTTAGAAAATCAAATCACTGAAGAAAATGCACATCAAGTCCAAGCATCAATTGTGGCAGAAGCAGCAAACGCACCCGTAACATTAATGGCACATAGGGAATTAGAAGCGCGGGGTGTCACTGTGCTACCAGATATTTTGACGAATGCTGGGGGAGTTGTTGTCAGTTACCTAGAGTGGGTGCAAGGACTTTCTTACCTATTTTGGGACGAACAGCGCGTCAATCGGGAAATGGAAGCATTGATGGTTAATGCTTATCAGCAAGTCATCAAACAGTCGCAAAAGCGGCAAGTTCCATTACGGTTAGCTGCCTATACTTTAGGCGTGGGTCGCATTGCCCAAGCACTAAGCGATCGCGGTTTGTATCCTTAGATGCCCTCCGACTGAAGTCGGGGCTACTCAAGCCAAGTGTACGAAGGTACACTAAAACAAGATTCTTGTAACTAATTCCACGGAGGTGGTCTTCGTTTAGTTAGCGGCGAATTCATTCGCACTCGCATTCTTCAGGAACTCGATGCTGATTCAAAATGAGAAGATTGCGGCTATGTCATGGTAGATGTATGCATGAATGAGACTTAAAGAGCGATCGCTTACGTTAATGATGTAGTTACAGCAGATGGTCAAAGCCGATGTCAGCACCAAAAAGTTAATTAGTCTCGCACCCGATAACTGGGTCAATAAGAGGATGGGGGACAAGGGGAATCTTCATCGGTCTTTTCCCCCTTCTCCGTGTCACCCCCTCCCCGCGTCCTCTTTGACGTGCGGATGAACAATTAAATCAACTAGAGACGGTTTTAGCATTTTTTGCTACCTTCGTGCTTGATAGTGCGTTAGTGCAAGAGATTATGAGGTGGGATATGGCTGTGTTAAGGGAGTCGCCTTGGTATCAAGAAATTGAGCAGCGGGGAATACGCATCGGTGAGGAACTCGGTGAACAACGCGGGCGAAGCACAGGAAATTTTATCCAACATTGCCACCATTTTAGAGGTGAAATTGGGTAGTGAGGGCTTGGAATTAATGTTCCAAGTAGCCCAGATTTCTGATTTAGAGGGGTTGCAGGAAATTTTACGCAGCATTGTTGTAGCAAATACACTTGCAGAACTGCCGGATGTTTTGTAATCAAATCTAGGTAAAAATTAGGCAGTAATTGATGTAATGAGTAGTTAGTAAGTAAGTACGAATTTTGTAGGAGAATTTACCTATTGGAAAAGTACAAAAAGAGAGCGAGAGATTTATGAGCAATATTTCTATTGAAGAACTGGAACAGAAAATTGAGGCTGGCGAAGAAGTGATTGATCAGTATTTTGACCCTGCCACCACACGAGTTGGCACACCCCACTTGATGACTTCACGTAGAGGACAAGATCAGACAATCACCAATTTAGAGATTCCGCTTGCCATGCTGAATGAGCTTGACCAAATGGCGAACGAACTCAATATTAGCCGTCAAGCTGTGATTAAAATGATGCTACGACGCGCTCTCGATGAACACTATTTAGCGAAGCGATTGACATCATCATGAAATTGCTCAGCTTAGACAAAGCGCGATCGCCCGACAATTGACAAAAGGTTGGGAGAATTACCCCAACAGATGCGTACTTCAGTTTTGGGTTTGCCATTGCCTGCATTGAAAGATTTAAGTGAAGCTTTACTGGATTTTATGAGTATGGCTGATTTGCAAGCTTGGTTGGTACAACAGGTTGGTTGAGAGTTTTGAATTGTTTACGAAGAAAAGTACCGGAGGCATTACTATCAGTTTTGAGTTCTGTTAGCGTAGCGGTGGCTTAGCACGTTTTGAATTGAAGAAAATAACTCATAACTCTCTATTACCCATCACCCAACAAATGTTGTGTGTGATATTTAATTATGCCCACCTACTTACTCATCAATTTGCCACGAATCTTTTGTCAGTTCCTCATCGACAATTCGCTTAGGACGCAGTACGAGAACAACTCGACCGAGTAACGGAGTATTAGTAGCGGTATCGAACCACTGAAATTCTAATTGTCCTGATTGTTCAACAACAAAGTAGCTGTTCGCATCCCATTCACGTTGGGAACGATCGACAAGAACCAAGACTTGTTCTTTACTACTATCGGTTTGGTTTGGCAAGCGATCGCCTTTACACAAAATCACGACAGGATCTTGTGTCCCTAAAACAACCTGCCATCCTGGGATTGGTATCCATGCTTGTTCTCCAGCAAACTTGACCATGCGAAACGGTTCAATTTCTTCAACAAAGGGAACTGCTTTAAAGTCATCTACCTTCAGAGGTATTTCACCAACAACAGGCACAAGACACGGTAATTCTTCCTCAGCTTCAAGACGATAGAATGGTAAACGAGGCGCAGGGCGCTTAGCAGCAGCAGTAAAATCAACTAAAAGTTGCTCAATTTGTTCTCTAGCAGTTGCAGTATGCGCAAATCTTAAGCCTTTAGCAATAAGACGCGATCGCTCTTGTAAATCATTTTTTTGCCGCGCCAGTTTCCAAGATTGATACGCTAGTGCATCACCAGGATGATTAGTAAAGCCTGCGGGTAATGTCCGAAATCGCGAGAAGTCTTTAACGGCTTTAGCAACTTCTTTTGCTTCATCTGCATCAAGTCGGTGCAATAAAATTAACTCAGCAGCAGCAGCACGTTCAGCTTGAGTCAATAAGCGCAGTTCATATAATACATCACTACCCCGCTGGGCATAATGCGATCGCACTTCAGGTGGTGCTTCAGCTTTCTCAATCGAATCGTATACTTGTGCGCCGACAATCACTTGATTTTGCTGTACTGGTTCAAATCCAGTTGCTTCAAAAATTGCTTGGGAATTATAACCCGACTTTTGTAATTTGGCACAAGCTTTGCCCCATTCTACCCAATTGCCCTGCTTTTGCCGCAGCGATCGTAACAATTCCTCAATCACTTCTTGGGATTCACCACCATTAGCAGGATTCGCCGGTAATTCAGTCATAATCTCAGCAACTCTTCAGCACAAATTCTATTTTAATCTGAAGAGTGTAGAGGAGTAGAGGGGCGGAGGAGCAGAGGAGAAATACTACAATAAAATTCTTTTGCACTAACCACTAGTCACTAATAACTAATCACTAGCTACTCCCTATGACTTCAACTCAAATCCGCAATATTTTCGACCGCATTGCTCCAGTTTATGACCAAATGAATGATTGGCTGAGTTTAGGTCAGCATCGCGTTTGGAAGCAAATGACTGTGAAATGGAGTTGTGCAAAAACGGGAGATAAGTGTCTTGATTTATGTTGTGGTAGTGGCGATTTGGCATTACGACTAAGTCGTGTAGTAGGAACTACAGGTGAAGTGTATGGCGTTGATTTTTCACCGCAGTTACTAGCGATCGCGCAACAACGTTCTCAACAACAGTATCCTTCTTCGTCAATTACTTGGATTGAAGCTGATGTTTTAGAATTACCTTTTGCAGATAGTTCTTTTGATGCGGCGACAATGGGCTACGGATTGCGTAATGTTGTAGACATTCCCCATTGCTTTCAAGAATTACACCGCGTCCTCAAACCCCGCGCAACAGCCGCTATTCTCGACTTTCATCGCCCTAGTAATTCACAATTACGTGCATTTCAGCAGTGGTATCTCGATACATTGGTTGTCCCACTAGCACGTCAACTTGGCTTAACAGAAGAATATGCTTACATCAGTCCCAGTTTAGAACGATTTCCCACAGGTCAAGAACAAGTCAAATTAGCACAACAAGCAGGCTTTGCTGAAGTGACACACTACCCCATCGCTAACGGTATGATGGGAGTATTGACGATAAAAAAATCATAATGCAAGCAGCATTATTCTTATTGGTTCGCATCCTTGGACTGGTCTAACATTTGGTTCTACGCAGCACCTCCTGTACTGGGAGCAGTTATTGGCTATTTTACTAATGACATAGCCATCAAAATGCTCTTTCGTCCTTATCGAACTCTGTACATTGCTGGAAAACGCTTACCTTTTACTCCTGGTTTAATTCCCCGCAACCAAGAACGCTTAGCAAAGCGGGTTTCTGACACTATCATGGGGTCATTGCTAACGCCAGAAGAATTGCAGAACTTAGCACGACGCTTACTGCAACCAGAACGCGTACAAGCTGGTATTTTATGGTTACTACGATTAGCTTTAGACCAAATTCGCTTAGATAAAGAGCAGAAAACTGCAAAAATTACTGCAAATATTCTCAAAGATTTACTCGGTCAATCTTTACCACGTTTACTCAAAGTTTTAGCGCGGCGCGAAGATTTTTTAGAAGCACAAACAAATCAAATTTTCGATCAAGTAATACTTGAGTTTCAACTGAGTGATGAACAAGCAACTAAACTTGCAGATTGGCTACTACAAGTTGTTTTACCACCAGATGTGATTCGTCAGCTTTTAGTTGACTTTCTTACTGATCGCACAATTCAAACAATCGATGAAGGTTTTAGGGAAAAAGCTAGCGGAACTTACTGGGTAGTTGCTAATTTGTTTGGGTTACGCAATACCTTAACTCGCTTAAGAACCTACTGTTTAGATGAAAGAGAAGCAGCAAACAATCGCATCCAAGAATTGACTCGCTCATTAGACGTTCGTACCCGTCTTAAAACTTGGTTGCAAAACTTGTCGTTACAAAACTTACCTGTTTCTACAGTACGTCAACTCCGTAAAACAATCCGCGACACAATTCGCAGCTATTTGCAATCCCGTGGCGGTGAAGTTCTCCAAGGATTAAGTGATTCGGTGGATTGGGAAAATATTGCGAGTTTACTTTTAAATCGTCTACGCAATTCGGCTGTTGTCAATACTTCATTAGATGTTGTCAGCAAAGAACTTGCCTTAATTTTAGAACGCTACTTAGAGCGCGACTTAGAAAATATTGTGGCGCAGGCAATTCCTATTTTGTCAATCGATCAAGTGATTGTAGATCGCGTCAAATCAACTTCTGCAGCGGACTTGGAAACTGCAGTTGAAGGAATTGTTAAAAATGAACTACAAGCGATTGTTAATTTAGGTGGAGTATTAGGATTTGTAGTTGGTTCGCTACAAACCCTATTTCTGGTACTCCGTAATTTTTAATCTTTAGCTAGGTGCAACAGCGTAACGCACAAGTTGTCCGAGGCGTTGGCGGAGAGTTTCTAATCCTAGGCGATCGCTTGCTGAAATATACACTGCTTGGGGAAACTCTTCTTGCGCGACTGCTAGCGTGTCACTATCAACACAATCAACTTTGTTTAAAGCAATTAGCATTGGACCTGGAGTGATTGGCATTTCTGACAAAATACTCATCACTGAACGAATTTGACTTTGCCATGCTGGATGAGAAAGATCCACGACATGAAGTAATGCATCCGCTTCGGTAACTTCTTCTAATGTGGCGCGAAAAGCATCCATGAGTGACGCCGGAAGTTCGTGAATAAAACCTACCGTGTCTGTCAAAACAATTGCTTGTGGTTCTCCACTCACACTAGGAATGACCAAACGGCGAGTTGTCGGATCAAGTGTTGCAAATAACTGATCTGCTGTGTAAACTTCTGCATTCGTGAGCGCATTGAGTAAGGTAGACTTACCCGCATTGGTATAGCCCACAATCGCCACCGAAGGAACTTCTCGATGTTGGCGCTGTTGTCGCAGACGAGAACGATGTGCTTGTAATTGGTTAACCTCTTCTTGTAATCTGGCAATTCGTCTGGCGATCGCGCGGCGTTCGGTTTCTAGTTTTGTTTCACCAGGACCGCGAGTTCCAATACCACCACCGAGTCGAGACATTGCTTGACCCCGCCCTGTAAGTCGCGGCAGCATATATTCTAGTTGAGCAAGTTCAACTTGTAATTTACCCGCACGAGTTCTAGCGCGTTGGGCAAAAATATCTAGAATCACCTCAGTACGGTCAACAACTCGAATCCCGATTTGTGTTTCTAAATTACGCACTTGCGCTGGTGATAAATCGCGGTCAAAGACGATCAGATTTGCTCCCAAAGTTTGGGCTGTTAAAGCAATTTCTTGTACTTTTCCTTCACCAACTGCGGTTTGGGGGTGCGGACGCGATCGCTTTTGGCGAAATGTTTGTAACACTTCTCCACCAGCAGTATCAACTAATCGTGCTAATTCATCTAGCGTGTCTTGAAATGCTTGTGGCGTGATATTGTCAGTTTGGACTCCTACAATCAATACGCGATCGCGGTCTGAGTCTACCTGTGTCGCAACATATTCGCGCTGAAATTCAGCTTCGAGTCCTTCTACTAGATCGAGAAAATCTTGATTGCTGAGAATATCTAAACTCAGAGGTTGCGATACACTCCAACTTGCTAGTGGTGCGTCAGTGTCCGTTGTCTCAACAATAGGAACTAAATGCGCTAAATAAGTTTCTTTAACGTAACCTGTAGCGCCTCCACCACGACGTTGAAATCCTGAACCAGTGATATTGAGTATCGCTAGGACATCTAATCTTTGCAGCGCCATCGCTGTTAATGCAGCTTCGCTGGGTGGTTCTGGCTTAAGTTGCGTCGCAATACAACGAATTCCACTGAGACGTTCAGCACCATAGCGCGGTAGTTCTAGGGGAGGGATTTGAGTTTGACGTGGCGTTCCTACACCTACACGAATCACCTGTCCCCGACGATTAACATAGGCGCACACAGGTTGATTAATCTCAGTGCTAATTGCTGCTAAGCGCTGGGCAAACTCGGGTGTAGTCGGGCGATCGCCTGGCAAACGTTGTTGATACAGCCGTTGTAGTTGCTTAATCTGGCTGGATTTTAATCCTTGAAGATTACCGTAAATAGTCTCGATAGGCACCTTCGACCAATATTTGGTCTTCTGAATTCACTACATCTATTTTATCGCGCTGTTTTCACGTTGTTGAACTCAAGTTAGTAACAATACTTGAAGGGTGGTTAGAGATCATTCATATCGGCATTGCTTTTACGAGCACATAGATTATACAAGTGAAACGCAATCAAGCTCACAGATAATATAGGGCTAGGCTAATAACCTGCGTGCCATCATAGTACTTAAGTAGCAACAGTTACTACTACTCAAGATTGGGTCGATAATCAGCTTTCACTTCATAGACGGAATTCTTGATTGGTTTGTCTTAGAGACTAAAACAAGCTCTAACGGTGTCTAGAACTATGGAAGAGTTATTAGAACTTAAGAATTTAATTTTGAAGGGTGAAAGCGCAGCAGCTTTACTACTGGTAGAAGAACTTGATAGAAATGAGTCGCGATGACAAAACTAATAATATTCGTTCTCATGCCAAAGTTTTATTACATCACTTGATTAAAAAGCAAGCCGAAAACCGTTCTACAAAATCGTGGGAAGTGTCAATTCGTAACAGCGTGCAGGAAATTAAGGAAAAGAACAAACGCCGCAAGTTAGGAGGCTATTATCTAACTAAAGACGATTTGCAATCTATTCTATGCAACGCAATAGATAGTGCCATTGACACGGCATCGCTTGAAGTTAGCCAAGGAAAATATGAGTCAGAAGAATTAGCAGCCTTAATTGACTCGTCGAAGCTTTTAAATAATGCTTTATTACTAATAGTTGAAGATTAATATCAAACGCTTGACTTTGAGTAGCTAAGTCAATCTGTATAAAAAGACAAAGTAAATTTCATTCTTTTTGCTATATTTCTGCTATGATTTCAAACAGACTGATCGGTCTTTAATTGAGATGTCGAAAGCTCAACAAACCAAAGCACGTATTATCGAGCAAGCAGCAGCTCTGTTTAACCAGCAAGGATATGCAGGGTCTTCGATGTCAGACATAATGCGTGTTACAGGTTTACAAAAAGGAGGCATTTATAATCACTTCCGTAGCAAAGATGAGCTAGCTCTAGCAGCATTTGACTTTGCAGCCAGTCGCATACAGCAGAAATTTACAGGTGCTTTGAAAGGAAAACGTCATGCAGTGGAGCGGTTGATTGCAATTCTCAGTGTTTATGAGCATATGTTAGACGATCCACCCGTCCAGGGCGGTTGTCCAATCCTCAATACAGCGGTAGAGAGTGATGATGCTCATCCAGCTTTACGCGAACGGACGCAACTTGCGATGGATGCGTGGCGTGGTTTGATTCATCGCATTGTCGATAAAGGTGTTATGCGTGGTGAATTGCGTGCAGATGTCACTTCTGATACTGTTGCTACGATTTTGATTGCAACCATTGAGGGAGGGGTAATGCTCAGCAAGTTATATGGCGATGCTTCTTATTTGGAACGCGCCCTAAACCATCTTAAAACTTATATTCAACACCAGCTTGCGACACCCATCTAAATTTTTTTGCACTAAAACAAACCGATCGGTCTTTTTGTATCCTGATTGTGAGAAATAGTTTTTATGCTCAAGCTTTACTATGCCCGTCCTTCTGCTTATGCTCGTCCTGTATGGTTAGCTCTGCTAGAAAAGCAACTTCCTTTTGAATTAATTTCAGTTGATTTAAGCGGCGAACAATTTGAACCCGAATTTCTCGCCTTAAATCCTTTTAGCCATGTCCCAGTTTTGGTTGATGGTGATTTTCGCGTGATTGAATCGTTAGCCATTCTAGATTATCTAGAAGCACGGTATCCTGAGCGATCGCTGCTTCCGACTGATGCGATCGCTTTAGCAAAGGTTCGGATGGTGCAAATGGTTACGCTCAATGAATTACTACCTGCGGTGTTTAGATTACTCGTTCGCGATGAGAACTCAGTGGAGTTGGAGTATGCTCAGCTACGGGCAATTAATACATTGAATTATTTTGAAGCTTTGTTGGAGGACTCCCCTTACTTTGCTGGCGAACAGATGACACTAGCAGAAATTGTCGCTGGAACACTCGTTCATAGAATGCCTGATCTAGGAATTGCTTTGACCAAATACCCTAAATTGAATCGTTGGTCTGATTGTTTATTAGCTCGACCTACTTGGCAACAGATTGAATTAAGTCCAGAAGAGTGGAGTAGCTTCAAACGTCGGATGCGAGTGATACCAAAGATTTGGCAGCGTCGTCGCCATCAACGGATAAACGCACTGTCTCAACAGTAGATGCAATAGCAGTGTCAGCAGTCCTACAAGTCGAGCGAGCAGACAGAAGAATCAAAAAGCTGCTGAAGACATATTTCTCCAAGATTGCACTGCTGTTTGTAAATGCTGCGGTAGCCACGAATCATATTGTGGATAAATTGGCAAGCGTGGTATGAGTTGCCATCCGGCTGATTTTAATATTTGTAATAAATTCTCGCGAGTCAGATGTGGATAATCTGGATTAACTTCATCTTTTGGTCCAATACCGCCTAAATCTCTTGCTCCTGCTGCGATACAAGCAAGTAACCAGTTTGGATCTGGAACTAAATTTGGTGGAATTTGAATTGTAATTTCTGCGGGTAAAATTTCTCTAGCTTTGGCAATGACTTGCGGTAACTGCTGCGCCTCAAAGCCTGGTGCATTCCATGTTTGTTGATTTCCTGGACTATAAGGTTGCAAGATGACTTCTTGAATGTGATTGTAACGAATGTGTAATTGAGCGATCGCCTCTAATGTCTCCCACCAGTCGTTTTGTGTTTCGCCTATTCCTAAAAGTAAACCTGTTGTAAACGGAATCTGCAATTCTCCTGCCCAAGCAAGTTGTTGTAATCTCAGTTCTGGAATTTTGCTCGGTGCGAAGCGATGCACTGTATTTAATAAAGCAGGCGTTAATTGCTCTATCATCAAACCCATCGACACATTCACAGTTTTTAGCTGCTGCATTTCTGTAAAACTTAATGGTCCTACATTTGTGTGTGGCAAAAATCCCAGTGAAAGTGCTAGTTCGCACAAATTGTAAATTAGCTCAAACCATGCCTGACGCCGTGATGATTGCGGATGAACCTCACCACTTAGTATGAGAATCTCACAGACGCCTTGATGTTGCAATTCTTTAAGAATGTTTTCTGCTACCGAAAGCGTCATCCAAGGGTCTTTGCCTGGAGCTACCCGAAAATTACAATAATCACAACGATTAAAGCACTCATAGGTCGGCACTATGGTGTGGGCGGGGCTATAGGTAACTATGCCAGACATTACTTTGCATTCTTGTACTCATTTAATTCTAAAAAAAAGTTAAAGTCCTTTACAAAACGAAACAAATAGCTTAAGGTATTAATTGTAGGGATAAACACCTACAAAATCATAAATACATCCAAAAGCAATCATAGATATGACAACAACTCTACAAAGACGCGAAAGCGCATCGTTGTGGGAGCGGTTTTGCAACTGGGTAACATCAACAGATAATCGGCTATACGTAGGCTGGTTTGGAGTATTGATG